>JAHEML010000959.1 GCA_024643705.1 Caldilineaceae bacterium
ATGGCCGTCGCTTTTCTCGGCCCCGGCGAGGCAAATGTCAACTTTGCCCACGGACACACTTTCGCAGGCAACCCCCTGGCCTGCGCCGTGGGCATCGCTGTGCTGGACGAGATCGCCGAGAAGAAGCTGGACGAAAAGGCGCAACAAATGGGTGATTATCTGGCATCACGCTTGGGTGAACTGTCGAAATATGGGGTCATCCGCGAGGTACGGGGCAAGGGGATGCTACGGGGCGTGGAGCTGGTGCGAGACACGGCCACCATGGAGCCTTTCCCCGCATTGGGCACTGCCCTGAAAAAGACGGCGCTTGCCAATGGGCTGATCATGCGTATCGATCCCAACTGGTTCGCCGTTGCCCCCGCGCTGATCGCCGAAAAGTCGGACATCGACGAACTGGTGAATCGTATCGACCGCAGCTTGGCAGATGCGTTGGAGATGGTGGGGTAAGAGAGTGGGATGAGATAGATGTATCCTTTGTCTGGTGCGTATTGCGTAGTGCGTGGTTCGTAAACTGATACACGCACTACGCTGCTCCCCAAAAAAGAGAGCGCACATTCCCCCCGCCAATTGACAGAATCCCCGGCCAATGTTACCTTTTGGGGCAGGCAACTGCCATAATTGACAACCGCTTTCACCTTATCTAAAGGAGATTTTTTTATGTCCATTCGCAATTCGACCGCAACCTGGAAAGGCACCCTGAAAGAGGGCGCAGGCACAATGACCGTTGGCGCCGGTCACTACGAAGGACCCTTCACGTTCGCTTCTCGTTTCGAGAGCGGCAATGGAACCAACCCAGAAGAGTTGATCGGCGCGGCCCACGCTGGTTGCTATTCCATGTTCCTGTCTGCCCTGCTTACTGGCAACGGCACACCGCCCGTGCGTGTCACCACCACCGCCGCTGTACATCTGGGCGAAGGCCCCACCATCACCCAGATCGATTTGGTCAGCGAAGCCGACGTGCCGGGCATTTCTGCCGAAAAATTTGCCGAACTGGCTGCCGACGCCAAGGCCAAATGTCCTATCTCCAAGGCTCTGGCCGCGGTAGAGACAGTAACTCTGGACGCCAAGTTGGTATAGTCCTGCGAACCGGTTTACCGGTTCGGGCATGGATGACTTAAAATTGCTCTTGACGACCACGGTAGGGAGTGGGTCGTCAAGAGCAATTTCGTTGTCTGGGCAAACGATGGGGAAGCGGTGGGGAAACAATCCAGACCCAACCGGCGTTATTCCCTTATGCGAGGATTCGTGTTGCCTGGCTTGATCATTACAATTGGCATCAGTCAGAAAAGCTTGTACCCACAAAGGACAAAGAATATGAAGGGCATTCTTCTAGCTGGCGGGCATGGCACACGGCTCTATCCGCTCACCTTTAGCCTGAGCAAACAGATTCTCCCGGTCTTCGACAAACCGATGATCTACTACCCCCTCTCCATGCTCATGCTGGCGGGGATACGCGATGTGCTGGTCATCAGCACCCCCGCGGCCCTGCCTCTTTTTCGGGCTTTGCTGAAGGATGGCAGCCAGTGGGGGATGAATTTTAGCTATGTGGAGCAGGCCGAACCACGGGGGATTGCCGAATGTTTTGTGCTGGGCCGGGACTTTATCGGCGATGACTCGGTCTGCCTGCTGCTGGGCGACAACATTTTTTATGGCCATGGCCTGCCGGAAAAATTAACCGCGGCTGCCGAGACAAACACAGGCGCTCTGATCTTCGCCCACCCTGTCAGCGATCCAGAACGCTACGGCGTTGTCGAATTCGACGAGACCGGCAAGGCCCTGGGCATCCAGGAAAAGCCGTCCGATCCTCGCTCCCACTACGCCGTGCCTGGCATCTATTTCTACGACAACCAGGTAGTCGAGATTGCCCACAATCTCAAACCCTCACCCAGGGGAGAGCTTGAGATCACCGACGTGAACCTGGCCTATCTCGCCAAAGGCGAATTGCGGGTGGACATTCTGGGTCGGGGCTTTGCCTGGCTGGATGCGGGAACCCACGAATCGTTGCTGCAAGCGGCCAACTTTGTCCAAGC
>JAHEML010000173.1 GCA_024643705.1 Caldilineaceae bacterium
CGCTGGATTTCGGCGGCAATCTCGGCGCAGGCCATCACCCGCACCCAACCCGCGGCCAGCTCAGTCGCCAGGGGCATTCCTTCCACCAGGCAGCAGATGGCCGCAATCGCTTCGCCCTGGGCAGCCGCATCGAAATCCGGCTGCACCCGCTGCGCCCGCTCCACAAAGAGACGGGCGGCCTCGTTCATTCCGCCCAGGGGGTAGAGGGATTCTTCCAGCAGATTCAGCCGCTCCTGAGAGGTGACGAGCAGCTTCACCCCTGGCGCGCTGCCCAGCAGTTCGGCCAGAAAATCGGCCCCGTCCAGCAGATGCTCGAAGTTGTCCAGCAGGAGGAGCAGACGCTTTTCCTGCAGAAAGTTGAGGAGAAGCCCACGGCTGTTGCCGTCACCGACCGGCGCGGAAAGCGCGTCGGCAATCGCTCTGGGCACAGCCTCTGCCGAATCCAGCGCGGCCAGGGGAACAAACCAGACGCCGTCGGGAAACTCGCCCTGTAACGCTTCGGCCACAGCCAGCCCCAATCGGCTCTTGCCAATGCCGCCCGCGCCCGTAATCGTTACCAGCCGGTTCTCCGGTTCGGCCAGCAGACCGCGCACCGCCTCCACCTCCCGCTGGCGACCGACGAAGGGTGTGGCCTGGGGAGGAAGGGATGACAAGATGACCGGATGACCGGATGACGTGCGCGTGTCATCTTGTCCTCCTGTCCTCCTGTCATCTTCCGCGGGGAGGCGTCGCGTCCGAATCGTCTCGTACAGTTCTGTCGTCTCGTCTTCCGGAGGGACGCCCAGTTCCTCGTCCAGTAGACGCACGCATTCGTCGTATTGGCGCAAGGCTGCGGCCTGTAGACCCGCCAGGGCATAAAGGTGCATCAGGGTGCGGTGGGCCGGTTCGTGGAGGTTGTCCAGGGCCAGCAGGCGGCGGGCGTGGGGGATGGCGGCAGCGGGATCGCCCCCGCTGCGCTGATGGGCGATCAATTTTTCGAGGGCGGAGGCAAACGTGCGGCGGTATTCTTCGGCCTCGAAAAAGCGCCAATCGTCGAAATCCGGTGCATCGGCCAGGGTGAAGCCGGTCAGGAAATCATCCCGGTAGAGTTGGGCGGCCTGGGTATTGCGCGTGGAATCGTCGCTACGGGCAGAGGCCAGAAAATCGGACACATCCACCCACACGCCATCGGAAAGGGTGATTGTCTCCCTATTTGCGGTCAGCCAGTCGCCATCGCCCAGTGTGCTTTTCAGGCTGGAAAGTTCCCGACGCAGCGCGCCCCGCGCGTCCTCGCTTTCCGGCCAGAGGAGCGCGGCCAAACTGTCCCGGCGCTGCTGTTTACCGGTCACGGCCAGGTAGACGAGCAGGGCCAGGCTCTTTTGCCGGGGAAAATTGACGACTTCCCCGCCGATTTCGACCCGAGGTGGGCCAAGAAGGAAAAGTTTCATGGGGCTGTGGAAGTGGAATTGCTGAATTCAAAAGTGACCTGCTTCGATTGTACATGACAAGAGGCCGTAAAGCAACCGTTCTGAAAATGGAGGCGTACTTCGGTGTTAGGGCGGCCTGGCGATAGCGCCAGCGCCGGGCCTTAAAGTGCCGGACAACATTTCTTGAGCGGAGCCAATGTCAACGCAAAACGGTCTCATTGAGCCGGATTTGTCCGGCATTGCTCGATTGCTCCGGGTCTTTAACCCGGAGATCGTCGCCGATTCTACCTTTTTCGCTCAATCCGCGTTCTATCTTCTTATGCGACGCTTTCTGCGACGGTTCGTGCGGCGGATGGGTCACGCTCGGTGCATAGAATGGGGTTCAAGAAGGCTGGTCAACAGAAAGAGCAAGGCCAGCAGACAGAATCCAAACGTAGGAATCAGCCACAGGAGAATCCAAATGAACAGCCATCCCAACAGCCACACAACCGCTATCTCCAACCTGACCCACACCCATTCTCATCTGTCCACAAAGGAGACCGCCATGAACAGCCGCATCGCAACCGTCCGTATCGCAACCCACCGCATCGCAACCCACCGTATCGCAACCCACCGTATCGCAACCATCCTAGTCGCGCTGTTTGTCACCCTGGTGCTGAGCGCCTGCGCCGTGCCCAGCCCTTTCCAACAGACCGGCAGCGTGACTCTTCTGCCCAAGGAAGCCGCCGCCCCAAATGCGAATGGCGTCCAGGTGAGTGATCGCCAGCAGTTGGCCGACTATCAGGCGAGCCTGGGCAGCCTTTCTGTGGCCCCCACTACAACAGGACGTTCCAACAGCACCGACACCCAGATCAGCAGCCGTCAATGGTTGGCCGAGTATCAAGCTAGTTTGCCCGTCTCTACCGCCGACTCGGCTACCGCCAGAACTGCCCGCTACACTGGTATTCAGCAGATCTACGACCGCCAGGCCCTGGCCGACTATCAGGCCACCCTGCGCTAGAAGCAGTACCCGACAATCGACATCGCCTCCTTTGTACTGGAGAAGTGCCCCGGCCTGGCAAGAGGTCGGGGCACTTCGTTTTGTGCTATAGAAGAATGTGCTGAAAAGCCGCCCTACTTCTCGAAGCCTTCGGGATAGAGCGCGACTTCGATGTAGCGGTCGGCAGGCAGGAATTCGACAAATGCAGCCTGGATGGATGCGCCATCGATTGCGTCCAACCGCGCGGCCAAGTCCAGAGCTTCGCTTGGGTCTTCTTGTTCGGGCGATGCATAGGTGGTCAGAAGATCGAGCCAAAAACCGTTGCTTTCTAGCTCTTCTTCCCGCTGACGCAAAGTTTGCGCCTTGGCTTTTTCCAGCAGATCGGGCCGAGGGCCGTCTGCCTGCACCTGGGCAATTAGCTCAAAGAGTGCATCCACCAGTTCGTCCACCCGCTCCGGATCGCAGCCAAAGACAACTTCTACTTCGTATAGTTCGTCCGGCCTGGTGATGGCGGAGGCGGACACCGAGGATGCATAGACGCCGGAACGTTTTTCGCGTAGCTCTTCGCGTGCCAGGATGTCCAGTACACCTTCCAATAGGTGCAACCGCAGACGGTTTTCGAGTGTGGGATCAACTGGCCCAGAGAATCTGATGCGAACCAGGCTCTGCTCCTCTTGTCCCCGGAATACATCCTTTTTGACGATGCCACTGGGGGGGTCCGGAAGCACATCCACCCAGCTTTCCACCCGATTTGTCGAAGGCAGGTTGCCCAGATAAATCTGCGACCATTCGACCATCTGCTCTATGTCCATATGGCCCACAAAGACGAAGGTGAAGTCGCTGAAATCGCCAAAGCGATCTTGGTAGATGGCGAGCGCACGCTCTCGGTCTAAGGCTTCGATTTCGGCCAGGGGCAGCACACCCTGGCGGATGGTGTTGCCAAAGCGGGCTTCGACAAAAGCGTCCTGCCAGGCGCTGTCCGGTTGGGTATCCCGGTTGCGCAGGAAGGAACGGGCCTGATCCTGAAGGGTATCGAAAGCGGCTTCGTCGGCCTGGGGTGCTGTCCCGTAGAGGTAGATCAGTTGGAAGAGGGCGGGCAGGAAATCTTCGCCGGCGCTGCCCACGAATCCCTCTTCTGTATCGTCGATATAGGGGTTGACATTGGCCGACTGGCCGGACAAAATGCGCCGCACTTGGTTGTATGTGTAGCCATTCAGCCCGCTTTGGGCAACGATGTCGGAAATGAGCGTCGCTTCAGGATAGTCGGCATCGGAGACAAGGGAAGAACCACCGGGGCTGAAGGCGGTGAAAAGTACCTGGTTCTCTTTGAAATCGGTGGCTTTGAGCAGGACGCGCACCCCGTTTGCCAGTTCCAGATCGACTGTGTCGATGCTGTCGATGATGGTGCGGCTGATGATGGTGGCGGGTGCCGGTTCGTCTTCCATGAGTTTATCGCCGGTCTGGGTATCTTCGTAGGCGGCAATCTCTTTGCCAGCAATGCTTTCGATTACCTGGGCCAACGCTGTTTCGTCGGGCAATGTTTCGGCTGCCCGCTCTGGTCCAATCACCAGCACAGATCGCCCTTTCTCGCCCACAAAGCGGTCGGTCTGTCGGTTGACCTCGTCAATGGTGATTTCGGGGACGAAGCGGGTCGCAAGTAAGTATTCGTAGGGGATGCCAGGGATGGCTTCGGCTTGGAGAAAATTGCGCTTGTATTCGTCGGCAAAGCTGCCGCTCTCGTGATTGTTGCGCTCGTTGTAGACGCTTTGGTACATGTTGAGCACTTCGCCTTTGGCCCGCTCCAACTCGGATGGGGTGAAGCCGTGGCGACGCACCCGCTCGATTTCGGTGAGGATGGCCTCCAGCCCCAAGAGCACTTCCTCGTCCTGCACCTGGGCGTTCACCGTGAGAATTTCAAGTGTGCGCACGAAGGCGCCGCTCCCTACCCCTGCCCCCACAAAGGGTGAGTTCGCCTCCCGGCTGATCTCGTCTAACCGTAAATTCAGCATCCGCTCAAAGAGCGTGCCTACCAGCATGTCACGATAGGCGCCGGCTGTGTCCAATGCCTGGGCTGGTTGTCCGTAGTCTATCTCGACAATTGTGACTGGAAATTCCGGGTCGGTGGCGACAAGGTAGGTCGGTTCTTCGTGGCTGGCAACCGTGAAGACTTGGCGTTCCACGGCTGGCTCTGGGTTTGTCAATCCTGCAAACTGTTCCTGAATGCGGGCCGTTACTTCGTCGGCGTCAAAGTCGCCAACCGCGATCACCGCCATGAGGTCGGGGCGGTACCAGTCTGTGTAAAACCGGCGCAAAGTCTCTGGGGGCGCGCTGCGAATAACATCTACCTGGCCGATGGGTTGACGAACCGCGTAGCGGGAATCCCCTAGCAGGAAGGGCAGAATCTGTTTTTGAATACGTCCACTGGCATTCTGGTCCCGCAGGCGTTCTTCTTCCAGCACCACGCCCCGCTCGGCATCGACTTCGGTGGGGTCGATGGTGGCGCGGGCGGCCCAATCCTCCAGCACGTTAAAGGCCGCGTCCACTACTTCGGCGTCGTCGGTGGGAAAGCGCAGCATGTATACGGTTTCGTCAAAGGAGGTGTAGGCGTTGATGTCTGGCCCGAAGGTCATGCCGGCTGTCTCGAAGAAATCGATGAGCGCCTGCTCTGGGAAACGCTCTGTGCCGTTGAAGAGCATGTGCTCCAGAAAGTGGGCGAGACCCTGCTGGTCATCGTCCTCTTGCAGCGAGCCAGCGTTGATAGCCAGCCAGAGTTCGGCCCGATTGGCTGGCTCGGTGTTGGCCCGCACATAGTAGGTCAACCCATTCTCCAGTGTACCAATCCGTATCGCTGGATCGGTGGGCAGGGTTTCGTCCAGGCCCACTTCCTGGGGGCCGGGCGCGTCGGCGCTTCCCGCCATGGCCGCGGCCAGGTCTGGGTCGCTGATGACTGCTGGGGACGGGAACTGGCAAGCGGCCAGCAGCAAGAGCGAGAGAAGGAGTGAAGGAAGGAGGGCGAGGAGACGTTTGGTCATAGGGACCTCTGGATGAATTGTGAATGGTGAACGGTGAATTAAGAATTCTGAATGAGGGAATTGTGCGGATGCCCACCTGGGATGGGCCATGTGCAGCTTGCTCAACCTGTTTGCAGCCACTGACCGATAACCAACCCTAGTCCGTAACCGTCAATCTTGAAACCAATATTGGTATAGAAATCAAGTGAGTCCTTGTCGGCGGCCAGGTAAATGTGCTGGCCGGGAACCCGCTCACAGATCATCTCCATCATACGCCGGGCGATGCCCTGCTTGCGATAGGATGTCTTCGTCCATACATCCACCACATAGGCGTTGCAGACGCCGTCCGACAGAGCGCGGGCGTTTCCCACAATTTCGTCCTGTGCAAAGGCAAAGATGTTAATGGCGCTGTTCTCGGCGGAGGTTTGCATCTGCTCCGGCGTACGTCCATTATCGAAATCGTCGTCGGCAACGGCTGCTTTCAGTGCGACCCAGTCTATGTGGCTGATGTCGGTGGTGTATGTAATGTGTATCATTTTGTTCCAACTATCTTGATCCAGCCAAGGGCGCGGGTAGACCATCCAGGCTGTTTGTGTTGTTTTTCTGGCGATAATTGGTTAGGGTGTTATCGTCCTGGCTCGATGCCCATTTGAGCAAGGTATCCCGATTCTCTACAAATTGCATCAATGGCACGGCGAAACCGCAGGATGTCTGGATTTGGTAAATCTCTGCGGCAATGATCTGGCGCACCCCCGCGTATTCGGTGGGGAATTGCGGGCGAAGAGTTTGCCATTGGGGGTGATGGGGCAGAACTGTTTCGCCCCGGCCAAAGAGGCGTAGGATACGCGGCGCCCTGTCGAAGGAGCAGAACATCAAAGTGATCCGTCCATTTTCGGCCAAGTGAGCCGAAGTCTCGTTGCCGCTGCCGGTTAAGTCCAGGTATGCTATTTTATTCGGCCCCAGTACACGAAGACAATCGAGACCTTTGGGCGAGAGGTTGACGTGGCCGTCGGTGCTTACTGGCGCCGAGGCGACAAAAAAGATGTACTGGGCTTCGATCCATTCTTGCAGATCAGGGGAAATGGAGTCATAGAAGGTTGCCATGGTATGTCCTGTGTGAGGTCTGTTGGGTTAATCTTCGATTTGTACGACAAATGTGATTTTGGACTTGTCGCCGCTGTCCGCACCGTAGGTTACGCTTACCTCCCAGCAGCCTGTAGAAGCAAATGAGATTCCTGTGAGCATGGCCGAGTGAATATCCGGGCCGAAGGCGTGGGTGGCTGGCACATGGCCCGTTAGCGGCGGCGCGTCTGCATCCAGCCTGCGCCCAGCGACAGTCAGATCGGGTTGTGGCTCGGCGGATGGATCGTAGCCCACCCGCCAGACCATCATTTTCTGGCCGTAGCCGTCTTCGTTCCTGGGCAGCCCGCGCCAGACGCCATCCACGGGCAGACCCGTCCATAGGGCATCCGAGCCGTGCCAGAAGTAGCCGTCTGGGGGGCTTGGGTAGGGTTGCGGCGGGGTGAAGGCTTGGCTTGCTAGCTGGGAAACTGGGCAGGTGAACGCGGTGGATTCCGCTTGGGGTGGCGGTATGTCGGCTGCATTGGGCGTACAAGCCGACAGCAAGGCCGCAGACAAAAGACAAAAAATGAAATGGAAAAGGGGTTTTGACCGTAGCACTGAGACCTCCCGTCGTTTGTGAGAAGCGCCGATCTGCGATTCTGTTCGTGTGGTTGCGCCTATTATATCAGCTTTTCGTCAAGGTCAGCCAAAAGGCAGGATGCAGACCCGCCAGGTTTCACGAACCCGGCAGGTCTTGAATGGTACAACATGCAGGGCAAACGATTTTGCGCATGACAAAGTTCTCTTGCCAGCAAATAAAAGACCGGCGCACAGGAGCGCCGGTCTTCGTTCTGTTGA
>JAHEML010000174.1 GCA_024643705.1 Caldilineaceae bacterium
GGCGTTGACAGTGGCGGCAACTGCTGCGTCAACTGCTGCGGCAAGTGTGGCGCTAACTGAAACTCTGCCCGTGTCAGAGACCATATCAGCGACCGCATCGACAACCGTGCCGGTGACCGCGTCAACATCCGTGCCGGTGACCAGTACCGAGACGCAAGCCCCAGCTACTGATAGCACCAGGGGTAGCACGTTTACGGATAGCGAAGCATTGGCTTTGCTGCCCGTGTTGCTTCTTTCCAGCGAGCCAGCCGACGGCGCAGCCTGGCGCGGCGAACCAGTTGTCTTTACCTTCGACGCTGACCTGGCCCCGGCGAGTGTAGATGGTTTGACCGTTGACCCCACCGTGGGGGGTGCAGCGGCCGTCGATGGCGCGACCTTGACCTACACCCTGGCCGAGGCTCCTCTGCCCGACACCCGCTACCATTTCATTCTTGGCTCACAGATCGTCTCCATCGACGGACGCCCCCTGGCCGACGAAATCAGCGTCGATCTGGTCAGCCCGGCTCCCTTCCTGATCACCAGTACCCAGCCCAGCAACGACAGCGTCGACGTGGAAACCAACGTGCCCATTGTCGTCGTCTTTAACCAACCGGTTGTTCCTCTGGGCGGCATCGACGACCAGGCAACCTTGCCCAACCCATTGGTCATCGAGCCAGCCGTGGCAGGGAGCGGTGTGTGGGTGAACACCAGCATCTACCGCTTCCAGCCGAACAACGGGCTGGCTGGCGCAACCACCTACACTGTGCGGGTGGCTGGTGTGACCTCTCTGGCGGGCGATCCACTGGCGGTTGATCCCACCGAATTCAGCTTCTCCACAGCCGCGCCCGTGGTCATCGGTTCCACACCCACAGGCCCAGACATGGCCCCCGACAGCGTGGTTACAGTTCAATTCAGCCAGGCCATGGATCACCCAAGCACCGAGGCCGCTTTCAGCCTCATTCTCATGAGCGGCGACGGGCCAACCGTGGCCGGTTCGATTGCGTGGGATGCAGCGGGCGCGAGCATGACATTCACCCCGGATCAACCCCTGGAATTCGGCGAACTCTATGCGGTGATTGTCAGTCAGGATGCCCTCTCGTTCTCTGGCCTGGGCAATCTGCGGGACGAATGGCGCGAAAGTTTTCATGTGGTGGGTCTGCCCGGCATAGCCAGCACGGACCCCCAGGATGGTCGGGATGAAGTCTCACCAGAAACGGGGATCACCGTCCGCTTCACGGGTATTTTGAGCATCACGACCGTGCTCAACAACGTGACCATCAGCCCGCCGGTTACCGACACCTCGGTCTACAGCTATTTCTCGCCCTACAGCAACGAGCTTTATTTGAACTGGGCTATGCAGCCCCGTAGCCAATACTCGGTCACCCTGGGTGGGGCCATCGCCGATCTGTATGGCAACACCATGGGCAACGACTACATCGTCAGCTTCACCACCGGGGATCGGGCACCCACCGTGCAGTTGAATACGCCCCAGTTCACCCATTTCAGCGCCTACACCAACACCCAAATCAGCATCTATTATCGCAACATGCCCAGCCTGGATGTTGCCCTCTACGGCCTACCCATCACCGAGGCCCTGCGTCTGCTCACCCAAGCCCCAAGAGTATCTTGTTTGGAAACGCAGCCTGCCAACCATGGCCGCTGTCAACGAATTGGGCCAAAACCTGATACCTCTTACCGACAACAAGGGCGAGCGTTTGCCCACAGGCGTCTACCTGCTGCAAGTGGCTCTGCCCCCGTCGCCCGATCCCGACGCAGACCACTTTGCCCAGGCGATGATCGTCCTCAGCAACGACAATCTGCTGATCAAACGGGCAGGCCAGGGGGATAGCCTTGTCTGGCAGACCGACCTGGCAACAGGCGTGCCTATGGCCGAGCAGCCATTGGTTTTTTGGGAAGAAGGCCAGGAGATCGGACGCGGGCTGACCAATGAAGATGGCTTGGCATCGGCTCCTCTGGCGGTCAATGCCGACCAGCCCTGGCTGCCTGTTATTGCCATCAGCGGTGAGCCGGGCGACGAACACTTCGCCCTCACTTCGTCCGCCTGGGAAGAAGGCATTGCCGCCTGGCAGTGGGGCCTGAGCACATCACCCATCGGCGACGAAGTTCGCAGCGCCTTTTACACGGATCGGCCCATCTATCGCCCTGGCCAGACAGTCTATTGGAAAGGGATTGTGCGTTTGGTGGCCGACAATGCCTACACCCTGCCCCCGGCGGGGATGCTCGTTTGGGTCATTATCCGCGACGACCGGGGCAACGTGCTGGTGGAACGGGAATTCCCCGTTAACGAGCACGGCACTGTCAACGGGGAACTGCTCCTGGCCGATGCCGCGGTAACCGGCTACTACGGGCTGGAGGTGCGCATCCCGCTCTCTGGGGATCGCTCGGCCTATGGTGGCACAAGCTTCCAGGTGGCCGAATACCGTGCCCCCGAATTTGAGATCAGCGTGGACAGCGAGCAACCTGCCTACGTACAAGGCGAGACGGTGCAGATTTCCGTCCAGGCCAGCTACTTCAGCGGTGGCCCCTTGGCCGATGCCCCAGTCACCTGGCGGCTGCTGGCCGAACCCTATATCCACTTCTGGTCGGATGCCCCTAACGGGCGCTACTTCAGCTTCGAGCCGGTGGAACTGGACGATCAGAGCAGCAACCCCTTTGGCAGCTTCCCCGGCGGGTTGGTGCAAGAGGGCGAAGGTGTCACCGACGCCGACGGACAGATGGTCATCGACGTCCCCGCCGAGTTGGCCCAGGCAAGCCGCAGCCAGACGTGGACCTTCGACGCCACTGTGCAGAGTCCATCCAACCAGTTTGTCAGCGGACGGGTCAGCGTACCCGTCCACCGCAGCAACCTCTACATTGGTGTCAGCCCGCGGGACTATGTGGGCGTGGCCGGAACCGAGATGGGCTTCGATCTGGTCAGCCTGACGCCAGACAACCTCCCGGTGACCGACGCCGCCCTGGATGTGATCGTCTACGATTACCGCTGGAACAGTGTCTATGCCCAAGCTGCTGATGGTTCGTACTATTGGGAAACCAGCGTGGAGAAAAGTGCCATCTTCACAGGCACGGCTGCAACCGACGTCAATGGCGCAGGCGAATTGCTATGGACGCCGGAGACAGGCGGCCAATATCTCGTCAGCCTTTCTGGAGAGGACGACCAGGGCAACCCAACCAGCAGTGCCATCTTCGTCTGGGTGAGCAACGGGGATCAGGGTTTTGTGGCCTGGCCCCGCGAGAACAACGATCGGCTGGAACTGGTGGCCGACAAAAAGAGCTACGCACCCGGCGATACCGCCAAGATCCTCGTTCCCAGCCCCTTTGCTGGCCCGGTCTATGCCCTGATCACCCTGGAACGGGGCGGCATTCTGGAGCGCAACGTAGTGGTGTTGGAGGGCAATAGCGAAACCTTGGAAATCCCCATCACATCCGACCACATCCCCAACCTCTATGTAAGTGTGGTGCTGATCAAGGGTGTAGACGAGACCAATCCCACCCCGGCCATGCGGGTAGGCTACCTGCTCCTGCCGGTGGATGCTGGCGAAAAAGAACTTTCTATCGAGATAACGACCGATGCCCCCGACACAAGTGCCAGCGTGCGTCCGGGCGACACCGTCGAATATAGCCTCACCGTCACCGATCACGCTGGTGTGCCTGTGGCTGGGGCAGAGTTGAGCGCGGCCCTGGTAGACAAGGCCGTGCTGAGCCTGGCCATGGGCGACAATCGCGCGCTGATCGACCAGTTCTATTACCAATTGCCCCTGGGCGTGACGACCGGCGCGCTGCTCACCATCAACCAAGATCGGCTCAACCAACAGTTGAGCGAAGGCGGCAAAGGTGGTGGCGGCGGCGGTGGCCCTGGCTCACTCACCCTGCGCCAGAACTTCGCCGACCTGGCGGCCTGGCGAGCAACACTGGTGACCGATGTGGATGGCACGGCCACCTTCAGCGTTACCTTGCCCGGTAACCTGACCACTTGGCGGCTGGCTGTACGCGCTGTCAGCGACGAAACCCAGGTGGGCGATGCCTTCCATGATCTCACCGCCACCAAGGAACTGCTGCTGCGCCCCATTTTGCCCCGCTTCTTCACGGCCGGGGATCGGGTGCGTGTGGGTGTGCTGGCCCAAAACACCACCAGTAATGATCTGGGTGATGTGACCATTTCGATTTCTGTCACCGGCGCGGATTTTGTGGGCGGCAACGAGGCCCAAATTGAAGCGTTGGGCGTGGGTGGGCAGGCCGAAATCTACCGGGTGATCCAGGTGGGCCAAGAGGCGAACAGCGTCGAGTTCGTCTTTGCGGCCAAGGCAGCTGACGCTGACGATGCGGTCAAACTCACCCTGCCTGTGCTGCGTTACGAGACACCGGAAATTGTCGGTACTTCGGGGGTTGTCCCTGGGGCTGGGCGGCTGGAAGCCATTCGGGTTCCCGCGGCGGCTACCGAAAGCGGTGAATTGGATGTGGTTGTCGAGCCGAGCCTGGCCGCGGGCATGCTGGATGGGCTGGACTATCTCAAGCACTACCCCTACGAATGCGTCGAGCAGACCGTGAGCCGCTTCTTGCCCAATCTGGTCACCGCGCTGGCGCTGCAACGGCTGGATGTGGACAACCCAGAATTGCAGGCCGAATTGGACGAGCAACTGAGCGTGGGTCTGCAAAAGCTGATCAATTGGCAGAACCCGGACGGGGGCTGGGGCTGGTGGTCGAACCTGATGAGCGATCGATACATCACAGGCTACGTGTTGTGGAGTCTGTGGACAGCCCAGCAAGCGGGGTACACGGTTCCCGACAACACCCTGGCCGATGGCATCTTCTTTCTGGAGCAGCGGTGGGTTGCGCCGTCCGAGGCAGAAAATTGGTACGATCTCAACCAGATGGCCTTTGCCCACTTTGTGCTGGCCGAGATGGGCGAGGGCGACCCAGGGCGCATGAGCACCCTCTACGACGAGCGGGAGCGGATGGACATCTACGGCCAGGCATTGCTGGCATTGGCCCTGGCAAAAATCGACACCAAGGGGATCGATGGTCGGGTGCAGAGCCTGCTGGACAACATCGCCGGGCAGGTCCACCTATCGGCCAGTGGCGCGCACTGGGAAGAGGGAGAGACCGATTGGTGGTCGATGAACACGGATCTGCGCACCACGGCCATTGTGCTCCACGCCTTTAACCACCTGCGCCCGGATGATCCGATCCTGCCCCAGGCTGTGCGTTGGCTGATGAACGCGCGCCAGAGTGGGCGCTGGTCCACAACCCAGGAGAATAGCTGGTCGATCATCGCTCTGACGGGGTGGATGGAGAATAGCGGCGAACTGGCGGGGGATTATGACTGGCAGGTGACGTTGAATGGGGCGCGGCTGGGCGCAGACACGGTAGAGCGGGGGAATGTGGGCGATGCGGTTGCCCTGCGTGCCTCGGTGGCCGATCTTCTGCGCCACCAGTCAAATGCCCTGGAATTCAGCCGCAGCAATGACAGCGGACAGATGTACTACACCGCGCACCTGCGCTACTACCTGGACGCAACGGCGATCGCGGCGAGAGATCGGGGGTTGGTGGTCAGCCGCCGCATCTATGCCGCCGATGGTACGCCCGTATCCAGCGCGGCTGTGGGCGATGTTCTCAGTGTCACTGTTAGCCTGAATGTGCCGACAGATTCCCACTTTCTGCTGCTGGAAGTGCCGATTCCTGCTGGCACAGAAGCAATCGACCCGGCGTTGGCAACCACCAGCAACGAGTTTGGTGGGCCAGACTTTGGCATAGCTGGAGTCACTGCTGATCAACAATTCTGGTGGCGCTATTGGGTTCCCACCCATACCGACATCCGGGATGAAAAGGTGGCACTCTTCGCCGATTTTCTGGCGGCAGGCAGCTACGACTACACCTTCCAGGTGCGGGCGGCCATGCCCGGCGAATACCGGGTCTTGCCCGCCCAGGCCGAGCTGATGTACTTTGCCGATGTTTGGGGGCGTAGTGGCGGCGAACTCTTCACGGTGACGGAGTAAGATTCGCACGCCGGACTCCTAGGAAGGGGTCGAACCTTTTTGGTTCAACCGGATTTCAGGTGGTCGGCCAGGTGCGTAACGCACACACTATTTTCACGATGAAGTACCCAATACTGTTTCAACCAACACCAAGGAGATGACATGCTCTACGAACTGCGGATGTACGAGTGCCAACCGGGTCAGCGAGAAAACTGGGTAAAGTATATGGAAGAGGAGATCATCCCCTTTCAGGTGTCCAAAGGTATGGTGATCGTGGCCTCTTTTACCGACGAACAAGACCCCAATCTCTACGTCTGGATGCGCCGGTTTGTGGACGAAGCTGAGCGGGTGCAACTCTACGAAGCCGTCTATCAATCCGACCACTGGAAGAATAATCTGGCCCCCCGTAACCCGTCGATGATTGTGCGGGAGACCATCAAGGTGCTGCGTCTGAACCCCACAGCCAAATCGGTGCTGCAATAGGCTGCTACCAGAGGGTATACCCACCATCCACAGTCATGTCGTGGCCGGTCATTGCATCCGACGCGGGCGCGGCCAGATAGACCACAGCGCCCTGCAACTCGGCAACTTCCACCATGCGGCCAGTCGGCGACAGCTCCATCCACCGGGGCATCACCGACTGGCCCAGGGGCGTTTCCAGCAGATCATCCACCAGCGCAGTGCGGGTGTAGCCGGGGCTGATACAGTTGACCCGCACGCCTCGTGTAACCCACTCGGCGGCCAGACTCTTGGTCAAATGCACCACCCCGGCCTTGGACGCGTTGTAGGCGGCCTGATTTTGGGGCGTGTTGACAATGCTGGCCGACATGGACGCAGTGTTGATGATCTTGCCGTAGCCCGCCGCCAACATCACTTTGGCCTCGGCCTGGGCACAGGCAAAGACAGCGGTCAGGTTGAGATCGATCACCCGTCGCCAGTCGTCCAGGGGCATTGTCTCCGCGTCGGCCCACAGCCCCATCCCCGCGTTGTTTACCCCAATGGTCAAACTACCCCAGTGCCCCACCACGGTGGAAACCATGCGGTCTACCTGGGTTTCGTCGGTCACGTCGGCTTGGAGGGCAAGGGCATCGATCCCTTTGTCCGTCAACTCCTGGGCCACTGTCTCGGCTCGACTGCCCACCAAATCCACCACAGCCACCCGCGCACCCGCCTCACCTAGTCCGTGGGCATAGCCCCGGCCAATGCCCTGACCGCTTCCGGTCACCAGGGCCACCCGGCCATCCAGCTTGAAACGGTCCAGAATCGCCGGGCCGGTGATGATTGGATCGGGCATGGTTTTCTCCTTTGCGGTGAATAATTGTATTGATCGGAATGA
>JAHEML010000175.1 GCA_024643705.1 Caldilineaceae bacterium
CAGCGCTACATTCCGCCCCGCAAGGAGCACAGCCAGGGACTGGGCGTTTTCGCGCCCTACACTCTCGGTCCCCATACGTGTCTGGGTGCGGGTGTGGCGGAAGTTCAACTGATGGTCACTGTAGGTGCATTGCTGCGGGCCGTTCGTCTGGAACTGGAGTATCCCGATTACGAAATTGTCACCAAACTCATGCCCATTCCCGGACCCGACCCCAAATTCAAACTACGGGTGGTAGAACACCGGCGCTAGAATGGCTATATGGTGTGCCAAAATCTATCACACCGTATTTTTGTTCGACGATAGATGGCCCGTCTATATAGCCGGAGCAATCAGATCCCAGGAGATATTTCCCCAGCAAGCAACCATGTCCGATCAAAGCGGGCGATGGCGACCGCGGCAGTATCCGTCATGCGGCCCAGCATCCCCCGTTCGTAGACGCACAGGATCGAGCCGTCGGCAGCTTGGGCCAAATCCGAGTAGCCGGATGGCCCTTCTTCCAGCACCCGGGAAACAGGCCAGGTGGCGCAGTTGTCGCTGCTCATTTTCACTGTCAATCGTTTACGGTCGTGGGCCAGAGTGCGGCCTGCCGGGGTTAGCTCGTTCTCCAGATTGTCTGGGTTGGCGAAAAGGTAGACGCCTCTTTCGTCGGCGCTCGAACCTTTGATGCGTAGCAGACTTGCTATACAGACCGGCTCCAATAGGGCTTGATCAAAGATGGGCCGGCTCCAACCCTGTGCACCATCTGGGCTGATGGAAATCAGCCGCCGATGCTCTGGGCATTCGCTGCGGATATTGCAGAGCACCCGGCCGTCGTCCAACTCTACGGCCAGGGTCTCGCTGGGATTGATGATCCGCCCATCCGAGTGGACGAAAATCTCCCCGCAGTGCCAGGTTGTGCCTCTGTCGTCGCTGTAGATAGTGGCGACTTCGGAAGGGCGATGGCCCAGCTTGCCCGCGCCAAATTCTGTGCCGCTGCCATCGGACATCCACACAGGGATAAGCAGCCGCCCCTTTTTCTCCTGTGCCCTGTGCAACTGGATACCGTGGCCTGGCCCTGTGGCAATCACCCGCCAGGGGTAAAGCGTGCGGAAAACAGCCAGGGCGTCGGTGATTTCCCGCGGCGGAGAGAAGGTTGCGCCGTCGTCCATGCTGCGCAGATAGAAAACGCGCGCGTAGTTGTGGCAATAGAGTGCATGGACGGTGCCATCGGCGTCGGCGATAAGGACAAAGTTGCTCACGGGACCAGGGCCATAGGTTGCGTGGGCCACGATTGTCTGGGGTGGCAGCCAAGAGACACCACCGTCCAGGCTGCGACGCAGGAGAATGTCGTTGCCGTCCCAATCCCCGCCTCCGCCGCGCCGGGCTTCCACCGTGGCAAGGATTACCCCACGAGTGGTGCAGAGAAGGCCAGGGACCCGGTAGTTCCAATAGCCATTGGTGCGGGCTGTGAAAATGTCGGTTTTTGTGAGCATTGGCTCGTCCTTATTCGGCTGGGTGTCGTGTTCGGTTGGGTGTCGTGAACCCGACTATCCTGTTGGGCTTAGAATGAAAGTGGTGAACATGCAACCAAACGATCTGCGCTCATCCCAAGTGAACCGGGCTGCCACCGGGATCAACTTCGGCATTGGTCAGCCGGGCTTCGATCTGCTCCCACTGGAAATGTTGAAACGCTCTGCCGACGCCCGCTTTGCCCAGGGGGACACGGAGTTTCTCAACTACGGTTTTGAACAAGGGGATGGCTATTTTCGCGACGCACTGGCCACTTTCCTCTCTGCCGAGTATGCCACGCCTGTAGCGCCGGAGCAATTGATGATCACAGCGGGCGCATCCCAGGCCTTGGCGCTGATCTGCACCCTTTTTACCGCACCCGGCGACACGATTTTTGTGGAAGAACCGAGCTACTTTCTGGCCCTGCGCATTCTGCGCGAGGATTTCGGCCTGAACGCCGTGCCCATTCCCAGCGATGAGGATGGGCTGCGGCTGGACGCTCTGGAAGATGCACTATCCCGGCATCGCCCCAAATTTGTCTACACCATCCCTGCTTTTCAGAACCCCACGGGGCGCACCCTTTCCAGCAAACGGCGGGAAGAACTGGTTGCCCTCAGCCGCAGGCACAATTTTCTGGTGGTGGCGGATGAGGTCTACCAACTGCTCCAATATGGTGCGGCACCGCCTAGCCCTCTGGCGAGCTATGCCGAGTGGGAGACGGTGCTTTCCATCGGCTCTTTTTCCAAAATCCTGGCCCCTGGTCTGCGTCTGGGCTGGATTCAGGCCGCGCCGCCGCTGGTGCAGCGGTTTGTCGGCTGCGGGTTGGTTGATAGCGGCGGCGGGTTGAATCATTTTACGTCCAATGTGGTGCGCCCCGCGCTGGAGAATGGCTGGCAGTCGAGTTATTTGGCGGGCCTGCGGGAGACCTACCGGGGGCGTATCGCCGCCATGGAGCATGGGTTGCAGCGCCATTTGGCTGGGGTTGCCACATGGCGGACCCCCGACGGCGGCTATTTCTTCTGGCTGGAGATGGAGCAAGGGATTGACACCGCTGCTCTGCTGCCTGCTGCTCGGGCGGCTGGGGTGGAATTTTTGCCCGGTGTGCGCTGTTCCAGCGTGGGTGGGCTGGGCAACTGTCTGCGCTTGAGTTTTGCCCATTTCGGCAAGGCAGAGATTGCCGAAGGGGTGGCGCGATTGGGGCCGGTTTTGCAAGCAGCGAGCAACCGCTAGCCCTGCCTGTTTATCCCCGCGCTCGCGCCATCTGCACAGCCACGTCGATGGCGGCCAGCATACTTTCCTCGCGGGCCACGCCCCTCCCCGCAATATCAAACGCCGTGCCATGATCCACCGATGTACGGATGATGGGCAGGCCGATGCTTACATTCACACCGCTGTCGAAGGCCAGCAGTTTCATGGGGATGTGCCCTTGATCGTGGTACATGGCGACGACGATGTCGAATTCGCCCTTGGTGGCGCGCAGGAAAACCGTGTCGGGCGGCTGGGGATCGCTGACGGTCCACCCTTTTTTTCGAGCCAATTCGATGGCGGGCTGCACCTGTTCGGCCTCCTGGTTGCCAAAGAGACCGTTCTCGCTGGCGTGGGGGTTCAACCCGGCCACCGCGATGCGGGGATGGGGGATGCCCAGGCTTGCGCACGACTGTTGGGCCAGGCCGATGACTTCCAACACACGTTCGGTGGTCACCCGACGGATGGCCTCGGCCAGGGAGACGTGGGTGCTCACGTGGACGACGCGCAGGCCCGGCCCCACCAGCAGCATGGAAATGCGCTCGGCTTTGGTGCGCTCGGCCAGCAGCTCTGTGTGGCCGGGGTAGGGGAAACCGGCTTTGTGCATGGCCCCTTTGTTCAGCGGCGCGGTGACCATGGCATCCACCTGGGCCGACAGGGCCAGATCGCAGGCCCGAAAGACATAGTCCACCGCGGCGCGACCGGCAGCAGCGCTCACCTGTCCCGCGGGGATGTGCGCGGGGTCTGCGTTGCGGAGATCAAGCAGGGGCAGGGTTGCGGGCGCGTAGAGACCGGCAGATGGCTCCTCGATCTCCTCGACCGGGGGCAATGGAGCGTGCAGCCAACCTGCGGCTCGCTCCAGAATGCGCCTGTCACCGATTACCAAGGGGCGGCACTGGGCAAAGACATGGGCGTGGGTCAGGGCCTTGAGAATGACTTCCGGCCCGATTCCGGCGGGGTCGCCCAGGGTGATGGCGAGAAGGGGGCGATCGTGTGCCATAGGGTTTCCTCTGTGGTGGGTGAAATGGTGGTGGGTGTTAAGCAGGGGATTGTTTGCCTGCTCGCTGAAGTATATCAATTATCCTACCACCAGAGATCGAACGGGTCAATGAATGTTGTTTCGACGCTTGAACAAAGGCGCAATCAGGCAGGTGGGAGTCGAGAATCATCTTCGTTTGCACACCTGTCGAGTTAAGGCAACTCATCTTCAATCTACTATTGTGAAATCCACCATTGTGCCGGTACGAGCTAAAGCTCTCAAGGTGCAGGATTACCCTAAGAAGATACCCCGTCACCTATGGCAAAGGTTATCGCCTATGGTATAATCTCTGCCGTGTCTCTCGCTTTGCAGAGACAATTCTTGATCCGTACCGGGTTTCTGCATAGGGTTTCATCATGAGTCTGCTGGTCGGCAACCAACTTGCCAAAAGCTACGGCGCCAACGATGTCTTTGAGAACATCAGTGTGCGCATCGAACACGAAGATCGCATCGGTTTTGTTGGGGCCAATGGCTCCGGCAAGACAAGCCTGCTGCGTATTTTGGCCGGGGTCGAGCCAAGCACAGCGGGCGACATTTTCGTGGCGCAGAATATCCGCCGGGGCTACCTGCCCCAAGACCCACCTCCAGCGGGCGACCAAAGCCTCTACGAAGACCTGCACTCGATCTTTACTGATCTGCTGGCCCAGGGCGAAGAATTGCGCGGGCTGGAAGCACAAATGACCGACCCGGCCACTAGCGACGCAGAACTCAACCGCATCTTAATCGACTACGGCCACCAGCAAGAAGCCTTTGAGCGGGCAGGGGGCTACACCATCGACCAGCGGGTCAAGAGCGTTCTCAGCGGGTTGGGGCTGGAAGAAGCCCTGTGGCACAAGCCCTTGGCCCACCTCAGCGGAGGCCAGCGTACCCGTGCTCTGTTGGGCCGCCTGCTGTTGGAAGAACCCGATCTGCTCTTGCTGGACGAGCCGACCAATCATCTGGATGTACGCTCGGTCGAGTGGCTGGAAGGCCAATTGCTGGCATGGAAAGGCGCACTCCTCGTCGTCTCCCACGATCGCTACTTTCTCGACACGGTTGTCACCCGTGTTTGGGAGATGTCGCAGCACAAGTTGGAAAGCTACCGGGGCAACTACAGCCATTTTCGCCGCCAGCGCGAAGACAGGCTGGAGCGTTGGCGCAAAGAGTACGAACAGCAACAAGAGTTCATACGCGAGACGGAGGACTTTGTGCGCCGCTACAAAGCGGGCCAGCGCACCAAAGAAGCCCAGGGCCGGGAGACCCGGCTCAAACGCTTTATGGAGACCGAAGCCCTGCCCCCACCCCCATCCGATCAACGGATTCGCCTGCCCTTGCGCACCGACATCCGCAGCGGCGACCTCGTTCTGCGCACCCGTCGCCTGCTGGTGGGTTATCCTGGCAACGACGGAAACAATGCCCCTACACCCATCCTGGCCGTGCCAGACCTGGACCTCTACCGGGGCAAAATTGCCGCGCTGATCGGCCCCAACGGCGCGGGCAAAACCACGCTGATCCGCACAATCCTGGGTGAACTGGAGCAACTGCGCGGGACATTCCAACTGGGATCCGGGGTCGAGATTGGCTATTTGGCTCAGCGACACGTGGGCGCTGGCTTTGGGCTGATGGATTCCAGCCAGACCGTGCTCAACGCCTTGCTGGACATCAAAAATCTGGATCTTGTTCGGGCGCGCACCTATTTGGGACAATTTCTCTTTCGGGGCGAAGATGTCTACAAGACCATCGACAGTCTCTCTGGCGGCCAGCGCAGCCGCATTGCCTTGGCCCGTTTGACATTGCAGGGGGCCAACTTTCTGCTGTTGGACGAGCCGACCAACCATCTCGACCTGGACAGCCAGGAGATTCTGCAAGACGCGCTGCAACAGTTCGGCGGCACAATTTTACTTGTCACCCACGACCGGGCGCTGGTGGATGCCCTGGCAACCGAACTCTGGATTGTCGAACCCGGCGAAGGCGACGCGCCCAGCCGCATGGAAGTCTTTGCAGGCACATGGAAACAGTGGGTTCGAGAGCGCAACGGAGAGATGACGACAGTGGCAACAGCCGCCAAAACGCCCGAACCAGAGCAGAATCATCGGGAACAACAGCGCGAAGAACGCCGCCAGCGCCAGACTTCGGCCCGGCAGCAGTCCGATCTGGACGAGTTAGAAAAGCATATCCACCGGCTCGAAGCACGGGTTGTAGAACTGGAGCAAAAGATGGCCGAGGCCAGCCAGGCCCAGGATTTCGAGCGGGTGCAAGCCATCAGCAACGAACACCAGGCAGTGCAACACAGGGTGGAGCAGCAGATGGAGCGCTGGGCTACCATGGCCGAAGCGGTGGTATGAACGGCCCAAGGGATGATGAAACCCGGAGGCTGATCGACCCAGATCTATGCTGATTTTATCCGCAAAAAATCTGCCTAATCCGCGTTCTATTTTTAGTGTAGGAGAGACGGAACTGAACTATGACCAGACTTGTGATTGGCCTGACCGGCAATATCGCAACAGGCAAAAGCACGATTTTGCATTACCTGGCAGAAAAAGGCGCGTCCATCGTCGACGCCGACAAGCTAGCCCATCGGGTGATGGAACCGGGCGGCACTGCCTACGAAGCGGTCGTCCACAGCTTTGGGCGGGAGATCCTCAACGAGGACAATACCATCAACCGCAAAAAGCTGGGCGACATCGTCTTCTCCGATACATCGGCCTTGGGCCGACTGGAGAAACTGGTTCACCCAAAGGTCTTTGATCTGGGAAACCAGGAGATCGAGAACGCCCAATCGCCTCTCGTCATATTGGAAGCCATCAAACTGCTTGAAGCTGGACTGATGGTTACACTGTGTGACGAAGTCTGGGTGGTGATCTCCAGCTTTGCCAGCCAGCTACGTCGTTTGATGGACAACCGAGGCATGGACGAAGCCAAAGCCCAGCGGATCATTGGCATTCAACCACCTCAGGCCGCCAAAGTGAATCAGGCCGATCGGGTGATCGAGAACAACGGCGCGCTGGATGATCTGTATACTCAATTGGACGCCATTTGGGTTGATTTGACCCGCCGCTACCCGGTGCAAATGTCGGCTTTGCAGGTCATTGGCGAATAGAGGTAGTCAAATGGATAATCTCAAACGATTTTGGAACGAACACCCGGCTCTG
Organism: Caldilineaceae bacterium; assembly: GCA_024643705.1. Lineage (GTDB taxonomy): Bacteria > Chloroflexota > Anaerolineae > Caldilineales > Caldilineaceae > JACQGT01. Next base: position 6,904 of record JAHEML010000175.1, read on the forward strand.
TCCAATTGGGTTGTATTGGCGGTGGGTATGGTGATCATTCTCATCTTTAGCGCCCGACAGGTAGGCTTTGAGCCAGGCCAATGGACAGCACTTGTGGGCGCAACCATAGGCTTGGCGGGTCTTTGTGCCTGGATTCTAAACTGGGAATAACGGTTTGTACCCGTTCGGACACAATCAGCAATGAAAATGGCCCACGGTGTTCACGGATGCTATTGTATCCGCAGAAAACTGCCCAATCCGTGTTATCCGCGTTCTATTTTGAGTCGGTTGAACAATTTTTGAGGAACTGATGGACAAACAAGATTATTACGAAACACTAGGTGTGGAGCGCAACGCCGATGATGCCGGGATGAAAAAGGCTTTTCGCAAATTGGCCCAGCAATATCACCCGGATG
>JAHEML010000960.1 GCA_024643705.1 Caldilineaceae bacterium
AATAAAAGGGGATGAGCAGGCTGAACTCGGAGAGGATTGTCACCAGCGCCGCGCCGACATAGTCGAAGCGGGGGATGACGAGCAGATTGCCCACCACATTGAAGACAACGCCCAGAATGAAGGCCCGTGTCAGGTAGCGCTGCTGACCGACCGCGATAAGCACGTATTGGGTTACGCTGTTGACAAAACCAATGGGGATGGACCAGATGATCACCTGCAAGGCCAGGGCAGAACCACCCCGATAGCTGATCTCCCGACCCAGGAGAACGACTGAATCTGGCACATTCAAAAACTCTGCCCCGCCCAAAATATAGATCAGCGGCTCGGCTAGGGCCGTGATCGAAAGGGCCAGGGGCAGGCTGACCAGAATAAGCAGGCGCACGCTCAGCACATACGAGCGCAGCAGCCCCTCGCCTTCCCGCTTGGCGTAGCGGCTCATCAGGGGGAAGATGGCAAAGGTGAATGTGCTGGGGATGATGTTTAGCCCATCCAGATATTTGAGGGATGCGCTGTAGATGCCCACGCTGAAAGCTCCGGCCAGGGGACGCAAAATCCATAGATCGATGCGCCAGAAGATGGTCGCCAGCAGATGGTTGATCATCAGCGGGCCGCTCTCGCCAAACATCCAACGCTGCAACGGCCAATCCCAATGCCAGGTTGGGCGGAAAAGTGTGCGCCGCACCAGAAGCATAAGCCAAAGCAACTGTACGACATTCATCACCAGGCTGACAGCTGCCAGCCCTACAAATCCCCAGCCCAGCAGCAATACCAGCGCACCCAGCGCCACCTTGAGCAAAGCCGTGGCACTGCCCAGCCCCGCGGGATATTCCATTTTTTCGTAGGCGTAAAAGAGATTGCTGTAGGCGTCGGCCCAGTTGGCAAAGAGCATGGCAACGCCGAAGATGGCGATGGCCTGGAGTTCCTGTGCGCCGATGCTGCCTGTGTACCAGTAGCCGCCGGCGACGAGAGCCAGCGCGGGCATGCTCGCCAGCCAAAGTAACGTGCGCAGCCCCAATACATTGGTCAGGTAGCGGCTGGCTTGGCCTTTGTCCGCAGCCACATCCCGGGTGAGCAGCGTGCCCAGGCCGTAGCGACTGAGAATTTCGAAGAAACCGTAGACCGCCACCACAAAGGCATATTTGCCTGTGCCCTCCGGCCCCAGCAGGCGCACGTAGAGCATGGCAAAAGCAAAGTCGATGGCTTTGTTGGTCAGGCTCAGACCCATGGGCACAAGAGAATTTTTGGCAACGGTGCGGGCTTCGTCGCCCTCGTCTGCCGGGCGGTAGTAGCGACCCCACAGCCACCAGAGCAGCAGGAGCAGGCCAGCCATCCCCGCCAAAAATGTGATGTACAACCCAAGCTTGAAACTCATGGGGCTGTAGACGAAACGCACGGTCCACTGGCCGTCTTCCGGTAGATAGACCGCCCGCAAGCTGCCGTCGGCCCGATAGATGGGCGTCTCGGTTTCGTTGGTTTCGTCGCCGCCAAAGGGGCGCACATAGGCTTTCCAGCCAGGGAAGTAGGCGTCAGCCAGGACAAGCCATCCCCGGTCACTCAGGTTGACATCCACAAAAACGCTGTTGGTAGTGTAGCGGCTGATATTGGCTTCGGCCACCTGGGGGCTGGATGCAACCAGCGCGTTGGCATCGGTGGGGGGCTCTTCGATGAAGACAAAGCGGCGCAGGTCCATCTCCAAAATCGGCTGGGTATCGGCGGGGGCCACCAGGGCTTGCTGGGCGATGAAGGCTCGGGGAAAGGCTTCGCTGTTTTCATAGGCGCGTAGGCTGCCATCGTTGTAGATTTCGCTCCACCCGGCCACATCGGGGATAGCCTGCTCGCTCAACAAATACTTCACCCCCAGCAAATCGAGCAGGGGGTTATTGATGCCATAAGGCGAGACGCCTGTTGCATACAGGGGGGCGATTTTATTGTAGAGAAGCTCGCCGCTCTGATCGGCCACGCGGCTCATCAGCGCCACATATTGCTTGGGGATGATCGAATCGTAGCCCCGGATATCCTG
>JAHEML010000176.1:0-2292 GCA_024643705.1 Caldilineaceae bacterium
TGGTCGTGGTGTTTTGCTTGTGCTTGGTGACGAGCGGGCCGGTGAATTTCCAGACAATCTAAAGATTACAAATTTTCTGGTTGTAAAGTCGGACACACCGGTCTTTTTGCCGAGAATCAGCCGCTAAAGCGACTGACCATTGGTAAGGAATAACGCTTCACAACAGCCCTCCATTTTTGCGAATGGGGGGCTTGTTGCGAAGCGTTGAGGTTTCGGACTTCACACCCTTTGTTCTTTCGTCACTACCAACCCTTTGCCACGAATTCAACGAATTTCACGAATAATTTAGCCAAATTCGTTGAATTCGTGCAATTCGTGGCGAAAATCCGGTCAGTGGCTTGGTAATTACGTTCTCTCTTTGATTTGCGCGGTGAGGAGATGGTATACTGCCTACGGTCGTTCAAATTGATTGCATGTGCAGACTCCTGGGAAAGGGACCCCGCCCGATGATGTCGAAATATATTCGCCCCTATTTCTTCGACCCAATGGCACGGCTTGCCAAATGGTTGCACCAGAGAGGCGTGACCCCCAACGCAGTCTCGGTTGCTGGCTTCGTTCTCACGCTGGTTTCCACGGGGATGTTGGCGATGGGTACGCTCTTTTGGGGTGGCCTGGTGCTATGGGCGGCGGCCATGTTTGACATGCTGGACGGCGCCTTGGCTCGCTATGCGAATCAAAGCAGCAAATTTGGCGCTTTTTTGGACAGCACCCTGGATCGCTACTCGGAGAGTATTACTTTTTTGGGGTTGGCGATCTACTTTGCCTACAAACCCAGCAGCCAGACCGAACTTTTCTTGATTTTCCTCACGTTGATAGGCTCGTGGATGGTGAGCTACACCCGGGCCAGGGCCGAGGGGCTGGGCATTGAATGCAAGGTGGGCATTTTGCAGCGCCCGGAACGCTTGACGATCTTGATCGCCGGACTGCTTCTTGGGCTGGTGACACCTGCCCTGTGGATACTGGCAATCATGACCAACTTCACCTCGTTCCAGCGCATCTACGAGGTCTATACCCAAGTCGGTCGTCTTCCCGGCAAGCAGATCATCGGCGATTGACCGGAGGAAAGAGCCGGTCAGAAGAACCGGAGAGAAAACAGAACGCGGATGACACAGATTGAGCAGATTGCCGCGGATGAAGGACTGGGCAATCTGGGTTGGTTTTCGTCCGTTCTGTTGTTGTCCTGTCCTTTTGTCGAAGCTGAAACCCTGCGAAGCTGAAACCCTGCGAACAAGTGTACGAATCGAATAAGTGGGCCCGCCCTCTCAATCCACGGGTGGTGCAGATAGCACAGAGATCGCCATTCGCTATCAGCGCCACCCGTGGATTTTTTTGGTGCTGATAGCCTGCCATTTTGCATTTGCCATTGCCTGGTTTCCCGGTTGGCATGCCCCATCCTCAACAAAGGAATCGTTTCTGCAGGGAAGCACTCCATGGCAGACAACGGCAAGAAAAAGTGTTACCTCGCGCATAGTACCAATATACTATAAAATTCGACCCTGCACCCCCTTGACGCCAGCTTAAATCGGCTGTATGATCGTGCAATCCTGTCAATCAACCCGCCATCGACTGAACCTCTCCTCTCACACATCCTCTGCCGGCGGGCATGACTCCATACACAATTAATTTGAGGGAGAAACCAGCGATGAATCGCGTCTTGCGTCCAGCGTGGGTGGGTGTGTACTGGCGTTTTATTGTCGTTGTGGGGATGTTGTTGGGCATGCTGCCAGGCAGCGCCAGGGCAACAGTAGGGAATAGGGCACAGGAAGCAACGGCGTCAGCTCAGGCTGCGCCATTTGACTCACTGGCCCAGTGGCAACAACCATCTCTGGCGTCTGGGTTGGCCCCGAGCACGGATGAATTTTTGCTCCGGAACAATGTGCTGTCGGATGCCGGGCAACCATCATTTTCCCCTGCGCGACTTGCTTCCGACGAACCGCCGCCACCCAGCGACGAAGAGAGCGAAACTCCCGGTCTGGTGGCTCCGGAAGAAGAACCATTCACGCCCGATATTCCCTTGGTTCCCCATTCTGTTTCCTTGACCAGTACCCAAACCCTGCTGGCAGTTGGCCAGGTGGTCACATTGACCACCCAGGTGATGCGCACGGCCCAATCTGTGGTGGGGGATGTAACCCTGACTGTGCAGTTGCCCGCGGCTTTTGGGCTGTTAGACGGCAGCGACGCAAGCTTGGGCAGTGAAACGGCAGGTGGCCCCCTTTTGAAATGGCGTTTCCCGGCCCCGAACGATGACGAACTATTTACACGCCAGATTGTTGCAGTGGTGCAGGATGGCAG
>JAHEML010000176.1:2302-7281 GCA_024643705.1 Caldilineaceae bacterium
GCGAAGGCGATGGTTTTGCGGTGGAGGCCCGGTTGGCCGCGGATGGTTACGATATACCCTCCGCCCGTCTACAATTGGGCATCCCTTGGGCCAGTTCGGAACTCCTGGTCTTACCCACGGAACCCAGCCCGGATGGACGGGGGCGCGCCTTGGCCGAAAGTGGCAAAGCACTACCTCAATCAGTGCCCGCATCATCCCCCGCGCTGGTCGAGTCGAATTACCGGCTACACCTGCCCGTGGTGGCAGGCGGCGGCGACAGCCGCGCCAGCGAGAATGATGACTTTGACCGAATATGGCGGGTGGTACAGAGCCAAGCCCGCCAGGGGGCAGAGAGTGTGCCCCAATCGGTGGTCATTTTGGTGGATGCCCGCCAGTTGGTTCAGGAAGGTGTGCTGCCGGAACAACGGGGACTGTGGATACAGCAGAGCGTGGATGGGCCATGGGAACAGGTGGATAATGCCCGCTATGACCCTGTGGAGCAGCTTTTTCGGGCCAGCCTGTTGCTGCCGGTTGCCGATGCCGGACGCTCCGTAAACTCCGTCAGCCTGGGATTGGGCAACGGGCTGAAGGCGGACGGCATTCTGCCCACCACGACCGGGTTTTCCAGCAACGGATTTACCGGAGAGGCCACAGTCTCGTACCCCATTGGAGCGCCAGCCGGTTTGGGCGGGTTGCAGCCTGGGCTGAGCCTGAACTATAACAGCGGGAATATCGACAGCCTGCTGCAGGCCGAGGGTAATACTGGATTTAGAACCCAGGGGGATTGGACTGGCCTAGGCTGGAGTTTGGGAGGCATGAGCTATATTGCCAGGGATCTGAGTGATATACTCACCAAACGATACTGGTTGGTATTGAATGGCATGTCAACGCAGATCCGCAAGGTCGGGGACCAATATATCACCGACCCGGAGCAATTTCTGCGCATCGACACGCGCACAGAGGGTGGTTTCGGTCAGCATGATATGGACGACTGGAAAATTACCACCCCAGACGGGACGAAATACTATTTTGGCGCAGATCAATTCGACGGCAGCGGACACCCCATAGGTAACTGGACGGAGACCTTTCTGAACAACACCTACAATAGCACTCAATGGGAGACCCAGCGTGTGGGCAGCCGCTGGTATCTGCGCCGGGTTGAAGACGTGTTGGGCAACCGCATGGAGTATAACTATGATCGAGAAACCACGGACATGCGTCGCCCCTATGACACGAACAATACCTATCTATTGCCCACAAGCTGCCTAAAGAGTGGCGGTGTAGGGCGCTGGTATACCAATGCCACCTACCTGAGCAATGTAACCTGGAACGCCAACGGGGCTTTTGGCCCCCTGCTGCGGGTTGAGCTAAGCCGGGAGAGCCGTCCTGACTACATCCAGCCTAGCAAGGGTGTCGACAGTTGCCAACAGGTAAAATTTGGGCACGAGCGCTTGCGCAGCATTCGGGCACAGGCATGGAGCAGCGGTAGCTGGCAGACCCTGAGCGAAGTATTGCTCAACCAAAGCCATCACAAAACCCAACAGCACGACCATTCGGGCCACTCCCGGCTGGACAGTATTCAGGAATATGGCAAAGGCGGCTACCTGGGGAACGGGAACAACAGCAATCTGCTGCACACCTACACCTTCAACTACTACAATTACGAATACTCATCCAACCATTTGCGGCTGGCGAGTGCCGACAACGGTGCTGGGGGCAAAAGCACCTGGCTCTACGAGTCTTTCAAGGTGACCGACTGCATCGATTGCAACGGGTGGCCGGAACACTACCGGGTGAACACTGGGAGCACGGAAGACGGCCAAAGCCCCTCGGTGGTGATCAGCACCACCCATGCCTATGCATCACCCAGGGGCAACATGGTGGATAATAAGAAGCGCTACGAATATTTGGGGCACGAAATCCACCAAAGCTGGACATGGACCATGGCCACGAAGACAGGCGCTGACCCGGCCATCGAGCAAAGTGTTGCCGAAACGTACCTTCAACGCACCGGCACCAGCATCAGCCCAGCCCGAGGACGGGTGAAGGCGAGTACTATCTACAATAGTGCGGGCGCAATCATGGCGACCAGCTCCATCATTTGGTCGGAGAATCCCCAGGCAAACGGCAGCAATTGGGTGCGCAAAGACCAGGAAAAGCACTTCACCTACGACTGGGATGGGGGAAACAACGGCTACAGCCAGCGCACCGACTACGTTTACGGAGCCTATGGCAATGTGACCGAAGTGAAAGAGTGGAACCAGGCCGAAAACCAGTATGTGCGCAGAACGGTGACCGACTATAATACCAGTAATGCTGCTACTACTGCCTATTTAGTCAACCGACCGTCCAAGGTGCAAATCTATAATGGAGCAGGTGCCTGCGTGAGCGAAGTGCGCTACAGCTACAACAGCCTGATGCAGCTAGCCCGGAGCGACATACCCACCACGACCTGCGGCGATACAAACGCGGCCAATCTCATCCAGGCCAACCGCGGCTATGACAGTGTGGGCAACGTTATAAGCGAGTCGACCACAGGCACAAGCAATAGCATCACCACCGTCTATGATTCTGTTTTCCGGCTCTTTCCCATCGAACGCTACAACACCAATGCGCCAACATTGAAAGAGACCGCCACCTACTACGGCGTCAACGGGCTGGGGTTAGGTGACAACAAAGCCTATTGGGGACGGATGCAGGAGTATTGCGCGGTGGACAACTTCTGCACCCGGCAAAGCTACGACACTCTGGGACGGCCCCAGCGCCGCTGGGTGAGCATAGCCAAAGGTACGGCGTGGCCCGCCGACAGCGCAGCCGCCACCCAATGGGGCTATTTCCCCTACCTAAGCCAGGGGACAAACCAACGGTCGACCATGGTGGTGGAGTGGAATGCACCCCGCTGCGAGGGCAACTTTACCCGCACCCTCTACAATGGCTTTGGACAGGTGATCCAGACCCAAAGCCCCCGAGAGAATTGGACAATGGGCAGCGCCAACTGCAACGACCCAGCAGTGGCACCCCCCGCCAACAACCCAGAGGTTGTGGTACACCGGGCCTACGATGGGCTGGGGCGAGCGATTCGTACCTCTGTGCCTGTGCCGGTGACCACGTTCAGTTGGCAGCAGCCGGTGGATTGGAGCAAGGGCTACAGCACAACCAGCTACGACGGGTTGGGCCGCCCGCTCACAATTGAGAGTGCCAATAAGGTGACAACCCAATACATCCACACCGTGCGTATTACCGCTGTGGATGTGCTGGAAGAGGGCTACCGGCGGCTGTCTTGGAGCGACAAGGACGAGCTGGGCAACACCACAAAGATTCGCAGCTACTATTGGTCGGGAACCAGCAAAATTCCCGAAAGCGAAGTGGTCTTTAGTTATACACCAGGCACAAGCTTGCTGACCAATGTGCAGTTCAACGACATGACCCCAAACAATAGCGGCAACAACAAGCTGCTTTCTACCATGACCTACGACCTGGCCGGGCGCAAAAAGTCGATGAACGATGCAGACCTGGGCAACTGGAGCTACGCGTATGACCAACTGGGCCGATTGACACGACAGACCGACGCGCGCAGCAAGAGCACCTGCCTGCTCTACAATGGCCTGGGGCAGATGACGACCAAAACTGTCTATGACAGTAGCGCGTGCAGTGGTGGTGTGGCGGCCCGATACAGCTATGGCTACGACACCTTGGGGCGGTTTAGCGGTATCACCCAGACCAGCGGCGGTAATTGGAGCCAAAGCCTGACCTACGATACCCAAGGCCGGCCCAGCACCGACACAGTGACGATTGATGGCACGGCCAGGACACTGACCACCTTCTATGATGCCTATCAGCGCCCCTATGCAACTCAATACCCAGGATCGGGTAATGAAATTGTCAAGGTCAACTTCAACAGCATGGGGCTACCCAAGTTCCTGTGTCCGGCTAGTTGGAATAGCGGTGCCAACACTTACTATTGCATCCGTTTGGAGCAGGATAAGGCGCTATCTCCCAATCCCTGGTATGTGTCTGATGCAACCTATGATGAGGCGGGCCGGTTGACGAAGATGCGTTTCCCAGCGGGGAACGTGACCAATAACCAAGGCAATCTGTGGCGCACCCAGAGCTATTATCCCTGGGCAGACGCCAAGAACGGGGGGCTGCTGAAGGAAATTAAGGTGGGGACGACGGATGGGGGCAGCAACCTTATGTATCGTCTGTATACCTACAACAGCTTTGGGGATGTGGCCACGGCGCAGGAGAGCAGCAACAGCTACACCTTTGGCTACAATCGCATGGGGCAGTTGCAGAGCGCCTATGACGAAAGCTTTGCCTACGACGCGGCCGGGCGAATGACCAGCGGGAACAAATCCTACAACAGCGCCTTTCCTTATCACGCGCCCTTCAGTAGCAATTTTCTGGATCATGTGTACGATGCCAATGGTAATCTGAAAACCGTGGAAGTGCCGAATGATGCCATCGTTGCCTCCTTTGTCTGGAATGCGGAGAACCGGCTGCAAAGCGCCAACAAGAATGGGGTGACAGAGAGCTATTACTACGACGCCGACGGCAACCGCATCAAGAAAGTCAGCAGCAGTGTGACCACCCGCACCTTCTTCCCCGGCGTCTACGAAGAAGAGGTCAGCGGCACGACCACAACAACCATCAAGTACTACAGCTTCAACGGCCAATCCATCGCCGTTCGTCGGGGAGCCACGCTCAGCTACATCCACAGCGACCACCTGGGCAGCAGTTCCGTGGAGACCAACGCCAGCGGCGCGTCGACCGCAACCCGCACGTACAAAGCCTACGGGTCTACCCGCAGCAGCACCGGAACCCTGACCACGGACCGAACATTCACCGGCCAAAAGAGCGACGGAACCGGGTTGATGTACTACAATGCAAGGTACTACGACAGCGCGCTCGGCCTCTTCCTCTCCCCGGACACGCTGATACCCGACCCGGGCGCGGTCATCGACTACAACCGCTTCGCCTATGTCAGGAATAATCCGCTG
>JAHEML010000177.1:0-3152 GCA_024643705.1 Caldilineaceae bacterium
GAGACACCATTACCCAGAACGGTGAAGACCAGATCGTCGGACTGTAAACCTGCGCAAAGATCCAAAATGCGGCGGCAACCCTCCACGCAGCCTTCGTCGGGGACCGGGTGCGCGCCAAAGGTGACATCCACCCGAGACAAAATAGAGGGGCTGCCATGTTTGTCGATCAGATGACCGCCGGTCAGGCGTTCGCCCAAAATCTCTTCCAACGCTTTGGCTGCGTACTGCACGCCCTTGCCCGCGCCGATCACAAAAATCCGCCCCACTTCGCGTAGATCGAAGACGTCGTTCCCGCTGCGCAGATCGCCCTCTGGCTCGAAATCCAGTGAGCCAATGGTCAGGATGTCGCCTTCCAGCCGGACCAACCGCCGCACATTTGCACCGGGATCGCAGGCATCCATCCCCGCGCCTAGAATATCGACCAGGGCCTTGCGCCCGGCAGTGTGGCCGTGATTTGTCAACGTCTCTGCATTTTGAATGCGGCCCATGTCCCGTCCTCCCCAATGGTTTCTGCCCGCACAAGCAAGGGATATTGTAGTGGTCAAAGACAACCTGAGATTTTTAGCGCAGAGGGACAAAGGAGCAAAGCCGCCGAGAGAAAACGTTCCCCTTTGCGTCTCTGTATCTTTGCGATTTTGCGATAAAAGCCTTATCTATTTCCACGCCGAGGCTGCGTCCAGCGCTGCCATCTGCTCTTCGGTCAGGCTGACGCTCAGCGCGGCCAGGCTGCCCGACAATTGTTCGGGTGTATTAGCCCCGATAATGGGCGCAGTGACCGATGGTTGCTCCAACAGCCAGGCCAGCGAGACAGCCAAGGGAGTGCTGTCGATTTCTTTGGCGACCGAACGCACAGCGTCCAGAGCCTTCCACCCTGCATCGTTGAAATAGCGGTTCTTCACCCCTTCTAATCGAACCGATTCGGTCTGCTCTTCCCGGCTGTATTTGCCCGTGAGAAATCCGCCTGCCAGGGGGCTGTAGGGGATGACGGCGATATCGTACTCGTCGCACACATCGGCCAACTCCCGTTCGAACTCGGCCCGATTGACCAGATTGTAGTGGGGTTGAAGGCTGTCGAAACGAGCGATCCCGGCTTTGTCGCTGGCCCACAGCGCTTGCATCAGTTGCCAGGCCCGGTAGTTGCTGCACCCAATATAGCGAACTTTCCCCTGTTGGATCAGCCGATCCATCGCTTCGAGGGTTTCGTCGATTGGTGTCTCTGCATCCGGGGAATGGGTCTGATAGAGGTCGATATAGTCGGTCTGCAACCGGCGCAGCGAGGCGTCGCAGGCGTCGATGATGTGCTTGCGCGAGAGACCTTGATCGTTGGGTCCTGGCCCCATGGGGCCTTTGGCTTTGGTTGCGAGGATGATCTGCTGCCGATTACTTCGTTTCACCAGCCAGCGACCAATCACCTCTTCGCTTACACCGCCGTCATTGCCCTCGACCCAGCGGCTGTAAACGTCGGCGGTGTCAAGGAAATTACCACCTGCTTCCACAAAGGCATCCATCACGGCAAAGCTGGTTGCTTCGTCGGCTGTCCAGCCCCACTGCATTGTTCCTAAGCACAGGGGGGATACTTTTAGGCCCGTGCGGCCCAGCTTTCGATAGTTCATGGTTGTGTCTCCATACATCAAGAAGAAAAGGTAAGCCGACGGCGTCATATTGCTTGTGCTTATGTCGTCGGTCGTTGGTCATCAGCAATCCGTCGTCAATCTTTGCGCGCTACCTCCATGGGGCTACGCAATGTATTCAGCACTGCGCAAGTCTGCTCGACCACCGCATGTAGCTGTTGAATCGTAGCATCGTCTGCCGGGGAACCGATGGTCGGTTTGTAGGCCAGCCGTTCCAATCGAATCGGTGCGTCTGCGGGCAAGCCGACGACGCCGGTCATGTCCAGCCCACCGCTGACTTCGATTTCGACGCTGTCCAGGGGGATGTTGAGCAGGGTTGCCTGCAACAGATAGGTGTGCACCAGGCAGCTTGCCAGCGCGCCCAACAACATCTCGGGCGAACTGGGGCCAAGGGAATGGCCCGCCAGCCCCGGCGCAGAATCGCTGATGATGATGTACTGGCCCATTTGCACCGGACGCACACCTGTAATCCCCGCAGCGTGGGATGTGGCTTTCAAGGGTACAAAGGCCGCCTCTGGGTTTGCGGCGAAATCATCCCGGCGTTGGGCCAAAACAGTGGCCTTTCTTTCGGTGTAACTATCAAGCAGAGCCATAGTGCCTCCTGAATCTTGGCTTTTGAGTGAAGAAATTCGAGTTCATTCGTGACATCGGCTGACTCAATCTCCCAATCTCCCAATCTCAAATCTCTAATGTCTCCCTATCTCAACACTCTTTCATCCCCCACCCGCCGGGTGATGCGCCGGGCGTCCATTTCTTCCAGAATGGCCTGGGCATACTTGCGGCTCGTGTCGAAGAGATCCCGGGTCTGGGCAAGGGTGACAGAACCAGTTCTACGGGCAAATTCGGAAATCCGTGCGATGGCTGTATCAAAATCAGTCTGACGAAAGTAGACGCTGCCGGACAGCCTCACTAATTTTTCTTGCTCCACCAGAGATTCCAGCAATGCTTCGTCGTTGCCCAATAATGCCAATGTGTCGCCCGCGTTGGGGGGCGAGAATGGGGCATCAGCAAACGCGGCTAATAGGTTATCTACAGCTTGGGTCTGCTGTGGGCTGTAGCGAACCTGATGTGCTGCAAGCCACAGGACAGCGTCGTTGGCGCTGATTCGATTCTCTTCTGCGGCTTGCTCTATCAGATCGTTGAAGGCGCGCAAGGGCAGTTCGCTCGAAGCGGCGTGCCCGCCTTTCACCCGCAGACGACTGCGTACTTCGCCCCGTGCCATGCCCTGCCGCAGGGGTGTGGTTGTGTGATAACCCGTCAGCAGCCCCGTCAGATCGTCCAGTAGCGCGCTTTGCGTCGACTTTGCCAGAAGCAGCCGCCCATTGTCCAGGGCTGTGATGATCCCTGATGTCTGCAAAGCTGTCAATGCTGCTTGCCCTGAATCTGTGCCCAACCCGCTCTGGCCGATGAGGTTGGCAGAAGAAAGGAGGGGCGAGCGTTCCAGTGTTTGCAGTAGAATTTCGTCCGGTGCGCCCGCGGCAAGTGTACGCAAGCGTTCCAGCGCTGCGGGGTCCATGCGGC
>JAHEML010000177.1:3162-4574 GCA_024643705.1 Caldilineaceae bacterium
AATTTCGCCGCCGCCGAGGGTGACGCTGGGCGATGGTTGGCGCAGAATGTAGCGATCACCGGCAGCCACCAGCACGGGTCTATCCAGGCGAATTTGCAGCCAGCCCTCGGTACCAGGCGTTAATTCTTCCACGCCCAGCAGACGTACATGGGCCGGGGTTTCGGCCGCGCCGCTGAAGAAGTCTACCTGCAGGTTGTGGCTTAGGGGCCGGGGCGCGTCGGCCAGCATGTGGAAGGAGACATCGAGCAGCTTGGTGGCGCGCAGGGTGCCTGGTTTTACCACCACTTGTCCCCGCTGAATCTGATCTACGGCGACACCGCTCAGGTTCATAGCGGATCGACTGCCGGGGGCTGCGCGTTCGATGGCGGTTTTGTGGCTTTGCAGGCCACGGATACGTCCACTGGGGCCGTCGGGCAGAATCTCCACCAAATCGCCCACGGCAAAGTGACCGTCGCTGAGTGTGCCGGTGACGATTGTGCCAAAGCCGGAAAGGCTGAAGATGCGATCAATGGGCAGGCGTGGGCGGGCACGGTCACGGCGGGGTGGCAGCTCGCCCAATAGGCCGGCCAGCTCGGCGCGCAAGGCATCCAACCCTTTCCCCGTGTGGGAGCTGACGGGCACAACCGGTGCATTTGCCAGGCATGTGTTTTCCAATAATTCGTGGACTTCCAGCTCCACCAGTTCCAGCCATTCTGGGTCGTCGATCAGATCGCGTTTGGTCAAGGCAACCAGCCCAGTGGGCACGGCCAGCAGGTCGAGGATAGCCAGATGCTCACGGGTTTGGGGCATCACGCCTTCGTCGGCGGCAATGACGAGAATGGCTGCGTCCACGCTGCCCACACCGGCCAACATATTTTTGATGAAATCGATGTGGCCAGGCACATCCACAATGCCAATGGATTCGGGTTGTTCCTGGCTGGGGATAGGAAGCTCGATCCAGGCAAAGCCCAGATCGATGGTGAGGCCGCGGGCTTTCTCTTCGGCCAATCGGTCCGGGTTGATGCCGCTGAGGGCCTGGACCAGGGAGGATTTGCCGTGATCAACATGGCCTGCGGTGGCGATGACGCGCATAAGCTGGGGTTAACGATCTTTGGGGGGTGCGCCGGTTACAATACCTGCGGTGCGCCGTGTGTTGTTTTGGCTGGCATAGAGTTCGGTGTTGCGCCGCTGTTTCTGCCATTCGTCTTCCATGGTTTTCATCTGTTCGTCCCGCTCTCGCAACGATTCTTGCAAGCCTTCCAGCCAGTCTTGTGCTGCGCTGAGAGAGCGTGCGCCGTAGCTTTCTTGCAGTTTCCAGAGCTGACGCAGTAGTTCTTCGTGAACTTTCAGATCGTGCAAAATAGGGGGGAAGTTTTCCAGCAGGTCTTTGTTGTATTTTTCTTGCTCGCGCCAGAGATGCTCCAGGCGCAGAT
>JAHEML010000177.1:4623-7279 GCA_024643705.1 Caldilineaceae bacterium
CCCGGAATTCGTCTATCTCCCGGCGGACTCTCTCTTCGGCCAGCCGTTGTAGCTCTTGTACCTGGGCTTGATCCCGTCGCATGACTTCCTGGAAGTCGTTGATTGTCTGCACGGATCGACGTGCGATCTCGACCTGTTGGGTGAAGCTCTGAACTTGTTCGTTGCCTTTGCTCACCAGTGAACGCTGATCGTCGATGATCTCCTGCCATCGATTGAGAACTGAGAGCCGTTCTACGGTTTCGATGCGGATACGCTCCATGAAGGCCTGTTGCTCTTCGCGTATTTGGGTGAAGATGGGCCGCCATTTTTCGGTGTCGGTTGCCAGGCGTCGGGTTGCTTCTTCGACGACTCCCAGGCGCCCTAATTGGGCTTCGGTGCGTTTGAAGAGTTCAACGGTCTCTTGTTGCAGTTGGGCCACCCGCTTGGAGTCACCGGAGCGTTGTTCAGCCAGAAATGGGATTTGCCGGGTACGATCTTCGATCTCTTTTGCCAGAATGTTGATCTGGTTGCGGCCAGCCATAATCATTTCGATCAGCCGTTCTTCTTCGGCTTTGCGCACAGCAACGGTCTCTTCCACCCGGTTAATGCGTGGCAGCTCCCGGCGCACTTCGCCAATTTCCCGTGTCAGTGCTTCGCGGTCGGTCAATCGTGTGCGTTCCAGTTCGCGCACGGCTTGGGCGCGCACCTCCTCTTCCCGGCTGGTCAGCAGGCCGAATTCAGTCTTGACATTCTGAATCTGCTGCTCTAATTGGGTGAAGCGGCCCAGTTGGGCGTTGGTTCCAGCCAGCCGCCCCTCCAAATCTTGAATGCGCCGGGCCTGCTCGACGATTTCGGCAGTTTGGCCTTCGACTTGTTGCTGCAAGCGGGCAATTTCGGCCCGATCGCGACGGTGTTCTTCATCCAGCCAATTGACCGTTTGGGCAAGCTGTGCAATGTCCATTCCTGATCCTATCCCATCCAGAGTGATGACCCAGAGAGTTGTTAAGACGCGAGGGCAAGATTGTGTGAATTATACCATTTGCCACCACCCCGCCCAAACAGATGGGAGAGAAGGGCATGGCAAAATCACAGGTGATTTGACCAACTGTGCGCAGGCTGATACAATGCCACTCAATGAGTTAACGCCTTTTTCGATGGATGCTACCTTTTTTGGGTCAGGAATTTTCAGCGGCGGCACGTCCCAATCACCCATTGGCGATTTATGCGCTTCGGTATTGACGCTCGTCTAATTTATCACCAACGCGCGGGGATTGGGCGATACACACTCTTTTTGTTGCACGGGTTGGCAACGGCTGATCCCGAAAATCAATACACGGTCTTCCAACACCGCAAAGATAAAGAGCCGCTGGTTGTTGCACCCAATTTTCAGCGCAGAACGCTCTATACCCCTGTTCATTCTCGGCTGGAGCAGCCCCTGCTGATGGCCGAACTCCCCTTTCACAGGTTGGACTTAATCCACTGTACCGACTTTATTCCCCCGCTCTACAGCAATCTTCCCTCAGTCATCACTGTACACGATCTGGCATTTCTGCGCTGGCCCCATTTTCTCACAGAAGATCACGCTACCTATTATAGCCAGATTGATCGGGGTGTGCGCCATGCCCAGCACATCATTGTGCCCAGCCATAGCACCAAAAATGATTTGGTTGGACAATTGGGTGTACCAAATAGCAAAATTAGCGTGATTCACGAGGCGGCTGCCTCCCTCTATCGCCCCTTGCCCATTGAAGAAACCCGACTCGCTGTCTCTCGTCGTTTTTCGATCCCCACCAACTATATTTTCTTTATCAGCACAATCGAGCCACGTAAGAATATTGGGGGGTTGCTCCACGCGTTTCACCATCTGCGCACCAAGTACAATCTAACCGATACAGCACTGGTTTTGGCTGGCAAACCGGGTTGGCTCTACGAACAGGTCTACGAAACTGTGGAAGAATTGGGGCTACAGGATTCGACTTTTTTTGTGGGTCGCGTGACCGACGAAGAGCTGCACCAGCTTTACGTCGGGGCACGCTGTCATGTTCACCCGGCCTTTTACGAAGGCTTTGGCTTACCCCCGCTGGAGGCTATGGCCTGTGGCACACCCACGGTTGTCAGCAATACCAGCAGCTTGCCGGAAGTTGTGGGAGATGCCGCGCTCATGTTTGATCCGACCAACTGGGAGGAGATGGCCGTCACGATTCGTCGCCTGTTGGTAGATGATGATCTTCATGCCGAGATGCGCGAAAAGGGGCTGCGCCGGGCGGCTGCCTTTCATTGGAACCGCGCGGCTGCCGAGACATTGGCTGTGTACGAAGCGGTTGCCCAGGGCCAAACCGTGCAAGTAGCCGCGGGCCTCTAGCTCGGTATCATGCGCATACTCTTTCTGACGCCCCAGTTTCCCTACCCCCCGCGCCAAGGGACAACGATCCGTAATTACAACTTGATCCGCTTGCTGGCCGAAGAACACACGATCGATCTCTTTACCTTTGTGCTGCCTGGCGAGCCTATCGGCAAAGATAATCATCTCTCGGCCCTCTGTCAACGGATTGTCACGGCAGAACAGCCGTCCCGCTCGCTCTTCCGGCGTGGGCTGGATAGCTTGATTGCCAGCCGCCCGGATATGGGGTTACGCCTGGAAAGCCCGGAAGCCTACCGTCGTCTGTACGCCTTGTTG
>JAHEML010000961.1 GCA_024643705.1 Caldilineaceae bacterium
AGCAGAATGCAAGGCTGCTTGCCTAGTGACCGACACTACCTTTGGAGCAAAGAATGAGAGATTTGGGATCAGGGGATTAGGTCGATGCATCCCGAAAATCTCCCATCCCAAATCTCTCACCCAAAATCTCTCACTCCGAGTCTCCGTTTCCTACTCTGCATAGACCGCCTGGCGCAGCCCTTTAATGTAGCCGATGGCAAAGAGGCGGCCAATTGACGAGTATCCTGCATGATCGTTGCTGTCGCCTTCCATGGTCGGCACATGATCCGGGCGCAGAACACCCTCGAACCCAATGTCCTTATATGCCTTCATGCAGGCCAGCATATCGGTCTTGCCATCGTCGTGGAATGTTTCGTTGAACTTCTCCGGCGTTCCTTGTACATCCCGGAAATGGACGAAGAAAATCTTTTCCTGCTCGCCAAAATGGCGGATCACGCCAGGCAGATCGTCGGTCATCATGGTGAAGTTGCCTTGACAGAGGCAGATGCCATTGACAGGGCTGGGGACAAGATCGATCAGGCGCTGGTAGTTGTCCACACTGCGCATGATGCGTCCCAGGCCCCGGATGGGCGAAAGGGGCGGGTCGTCGGGGTGCATGGCAAGTTTCACATTGTATTCTTCGGCCACAGGCACCACTTTTTCCAAAAAGTATTTCAGGTTGTCCCAAAGCTGCTCTTCGGTGACAACGCCATATTCGGTCAAGGGGGCATCTTTCATAACTGCGTTGTCGTAGCCTGTGACCAACGCCCCGCCCCGGGTGCTGATGGTGGTGGATGTACGCATCCAATTAAAAATGGGCATCCATTCGTAGCACCAGACGGGAATGCCCAACCGGCCCATGTTGCGGATCAGTTCGCAGGCGGTTTCGATCTCTTCGTCCCTGCCAGGCAGACCTAATTTGGCTTTGTTCAAGTGTGGGCGATTTTCGATGGTATCGACAATGAAACCTGCATTTTCATAGTTGCTCTTGACACGGGCCAGAGACATAAAGCCCCACGGGCGCAAATCTGGATCGGGGTTGTCGACGCCGCCAGTCCAATCCATACCGCCAACAACATAGTCCACACCACACTGTTTGACCATCTTCCACAGAGGGGACGGCTTCGGGGGGAGTACTTCGGCAATTTTGATCATGGCACTTTCCATTTTGGGTGAAGGGTGATGAATTGAGATAGGAGATGGCGTATCGGATCAATACAGGGAGAATGATCGATACAAGACAATTATAGACAGTGTGGGTGTGATGAGCAAGCACCGTGTTTTAATCCAGAAGTTGATCCACAAACCCTACGACTGCCTCTCGAAAAGCGTGGGGCTGCTCCAAATGCACCGTATGCCCGGCTGCGGGGACAACCTCAAGGTGTGCCGCGGAAATCGCCTGGGCCATCTGTCCTGCAATGGCGACAAATTTGGCATCTTCTGCCCCGGCCAGGAGCAGCACCGGCATGGATAGCTCGCCCAATCGATCCCACAGGTTGGGCTGCACGCCTGTGCCCATCCCCCGCAGGCTACCGGCCAACCCAGCCGGATGATTTTGCAAGCGTCTTTCGTGTAGCGTTTGTCGGATGGCAACGGGAAGGCGTTCCTGGCTTGTCCACAGGGGCAGGCTCTCCCAGAAAGCCACAAAGGCGGGGATACCCTCTTGCTCGATGCGTTGGGCCAGGGCGTTGTCGCTGGCTGTGCGCGCGGCCCGTTCGTCGGCGGTCGCCAACCCCGGCGATGCACTTTCTAGAATCAGCGAGCATACCTTTTCTGGGTGGTGGAGGGCAACGTAGAGGGCCAGTCGCCCACCCATGGAATAACCGAGCAGGTGGACACTTTCGATGGCTTGCTGCTCCAAGCGCGCGATCAACTGTTCCGTAGCCGCCTGCATCGTGTAGTCGTCAAGGATGGTGGGCAGATTTGTCCCGTGGCCGGGCAAGTCTGGGGCGATGACGTTCAACCCGGCGGCACGCAAAAAAGGTGTCTGTTCGGCCCAGCTTGCACTGCTGCCGGTAAAGCCGTGGAGAAGAAGAAG
>JAHEML010000178.1 GCA_024643705.1 Caldilineaceae bacterium
GCCGCCAATGCTGGCAAGCGTCCCGCCTGTTTGTAGGTTGAAGAGGAGAAAGGGGAGCAGCGGGAGCATGGCTGCCACCCCGGCTGTCAGCAGGAGGGGCAGTGTGAGCGGGGGAACAGGGATGGCGGTGGGGGCCGTGATCGCTCCCTTTTTCCCAATGCTGTTTCTGCGACCCCGCAGCCACCCAATGCCGAGCAACAGAATGAATGGGCCGATGATCCAGATTGCCAGCAGCTTTGCATAGAGGGCAAGGCCGGCGGCAAAGGCCGCGCCCAGCAGCCGCTTGGATGAGCCGGTGCGCAGCCAGCCAAGCCCAAGCCAGATGCTGGCGAAGGTGCAGGGCAGGGTTGCGTTGGTGACGAAGATGCCTTGGCGGCTCCAAAAGACGAAGCTGGGCGAGGCGACGAGAAGGGTGATGGCGCAAAGCCCGGCAAGCGAAATGGGGGCGAGGCCGCTTTGCTGGCGGGTAAGGGCAACCCATTCGGAGACAGAGCGCTCTAGGGCGAGGAGCGCTAACACGCCCAGAAAGAGGGAGAGAAAACGCAGGTTGGGCACGCCGATGCCGGTGGCAGCCAAAAAAGGGAGGGCAAGATAGACATTGAGCGCGCCGATGTAGTCTTGCACCATCAGGGGGAGGGAGCGGCCAAAGAGGGTGACGGTGGCTCCCCGAAATGTGCTGACTGGTGCGCCGGTGAGCAGTTCCATGGCATTGACACCGGCCTCTTTGGCTTCGTCATAATGCAGCCCGGGCAGGCCAAGTTGGTGGCTGGCGAGAAGAAGAAAGCCCGCGATAGCCAGGAGCAACCAGCTTTTGCGCCAATGGGTGAAAGGGAGGATCATTCGACGAAAAGGCCGATTTCGCTGACCATTGCTTCGTAGTTCCAGCCGCTGGCATAGAGACGGATGCTGTTGATGCGGGCTGGGCGGGTGTCGGCCAGTAGCTCCATCAGGTTGGGGGATTCGTAGGTGTACCACGTGTAGGGGGCGATCTTTTCGCCACCGGTGACGGGCCATTCGCTGGGCGGGTCGCGGTAGTAGAACCCTTGCCCCCAGGTGAGGTCTTTGCCATAGATATCGGTATAGGCGATTTCGACACGTAGGGGGAATTCGGAGCTTTTCTCGCCCGCGCCGCGCAGGGTTTGGCGCAGCAGGCGCACATCCAGACGCAGGGAGAGAAAATCGTAGCCGTTGACGTCCTGGTCGCTGGTTTGGCGGATGCCCACTTCGGTGTGAACGCCATCCTCGCCCAGGCGCACAAAATGGGCCACCCGCCGTCCGTCCTGGTCACCGATTTCTACTGTGCCTGCTGCCACGTAGGGCGCTTCGCTGTAGACTTCCCAACTGTCCAACAAGGATTGACTGAAGTCGCCTATGCGGATCAGGTTGCGCTCGGCGGAGAGCGCCTCTTTGGGCGGCTCTGTTGCGTCCATCCATGTGCGCAGGCTGGGGCCGACCGCAAGCTGGGTGCCGCTTTCGTGGACAAGCTCTGCCTGGCCCTGGCTGACGGACAGGTCGGTGCGCTCGCCTTGCACAATGAAGTTGTAGCTGCCTTCTTCCAGGGTCGCGTGACCGTGGGGCAGTTCCACCTGCACCAAAAGGGGCCGTTGATCGCCGCTGTTGGTGAAGATACGGATCCGTCCTTCGTCCAGGCGCAGGCGCACGCTGTAGGGGTCTTGGCTGCGCTGAAAACGGGGTTGCCGCAGGCTGAGAACAGTGAGGGTTGTGCCTGGGTAGAGGTGGACGGTGCCTATGGTTTGGTTGTTGTCTGGCCCTGCAATTAGACCCAATACACCCTGGGTTGCGCTGCCGGTGGTCACCAGTCGGCTGTCGTCGGGGATGTCGTCCCGGGCATTGGTAACGGCGATTGGTTCGGCCCCAGCGGCGGTGTAAAGCAGCACTGTACCTAGGGTTGGCTCCAATTGGGCTGTCATGGGCATGGTTGCGTGGTTGAGGATGTAGTTGGCCGACCAGGGTACGCTGACTGCCAGGACAACGAAAAGGCTAAACGCACCGATCAATAGTACCCAGGCCATGCGCTCTGGGCTGGTTTGCCATAAAGTTCGTGGGTAGTGCAGTGGCGATTGCAAGCTTGGTTGCCCTTTCGGCTAGGCCGAATGATCGTCAGACGCCACGGGGTTGTCTGCGGGGTCTGTTTCACTGGCCTGGTCAACAATTAACTTGCTCAGGCGTTCCAACCAATAGTGGGCATCTTTATCGGCGGGGTTCACCTCGATTGCCCGTTGGAAGAGGGCCGTAGCCCGGTTGAGGTTGCCCTGTTCTTTGTAGATCAGCCCCAGGTGGTAGTGAACGTTGTGTGCTCTGGGGTCGGCGCGCAGGGCTTGCTCGTAGGCCAAGATGGCCTGTTGCTGTTGTTTGGGGCCGGATGTTTCCAGCCGGCCCAAATAGGCGGCTGCCAGATTGATCCAGAGAGTGGCGTTCTGCATGTTTTTGCGTGCAGCGGGCAGCAACACTTTGACGGCTCTATCCCACTTGCGCTGCATGATCAGTGCCCCGCCCAGGTTGATCGCCACGTCGGGGTTGTGGGGTGAACGCTCATGGAGGGGCGTCAATAGGGCCACGGCTTCGCCCGGTCGGTTGGCGTGTAGCAGCCGGGCGCTGTTGTTGAGTACCTGATGATCTTCAGGGCTGTTGGAGTCTTGGTTAGATGGTCTGTTTTGTTCTGTCATTGGTTCATTTGTGTTGGCGGTTCGTAGCAACGCTTAGGCAAGCATCCACAGGATGGCGGAAACCGTGACCAGGCTGGCAAGGGTCGTAAGGGCTACGATGGTGGCAACCAAATTGGGTGCGGCATCGTATTCGGTGGCAAGCACAATGGCCGAAACGGCTGTAGGCATGGACGATTGCAGGATCACGATTGTCCGTTCCAACCCCTGCACACCCCAAAGTGTACAGAAAAGCGCCCCCAGGATTGGCCCACCGATCAGGCGGATGAGAGCCGTGCGGGTTAGCACCAGTTGCCGTCCCTGGATGGGGGCCTGGCTGAGCTGGGCGCCCAGTAGAACGAGCAGGGTTGGCACCGCGGCGCTTGCCAGTGTATCCACCGAGCGCATGAGACCCACCGGCAGGGTGACATGAAAATAGCCCAGCAACAGCCCCAGTACTGCGCCATAAAGCATGGGAACCTTGAGCGTTCGGGCCAGAGCCTGGCGTGGCTCGGCCTTGCCCGACGAAGCAACAAAGACGCCGATGGTGTTCCCCAAAAACGCTGTCGTCACGAAATAGATCATCGCCAGGGCCAGCCCCGCCTCGCCAAAGGCAAAGAGCGATACCGATAGCCCCATGTTGCCATTGTTGGACAATGCGCTTGTCAGGGCAATGGCCGCCCGCCGCCGACGTTCTTCGGTGGCGCTGCTCAACCAACCGAGAGTTCCGCTGGCTACAAAGAGGAGCGCGGCCAAAAGTGCTGTGCGCCCTACGGTCCCATAGTCCAGATCAGTCTGGTAGAGACCCCGAAAGATGAGCGCTGGCGAGAAGAGGTAGAAAGTTACCCGGCCGATGGTTTGGGTGTTCAATGCCATGCGCCGGGCAAGAACAAATCCGACAGCGACGACCAGGGAGATCGGCAAAATGGTCTGGCCAACAATCAGCGAAAAGGTGTCGAAAACTGCCATCGGGGTGCAGGTTTACCCTTCGCTTTGGCTGGGCCGGGTTGAGGCTGCTGTATCCCCATTGATGGCGCTGGCTTCCTCGTTTTCCTCGTCTAAATTGTGGTAGAGTTCGTAATCGTCCAGGTGGGGCGCAAAAAACTCGACCACATATTCGTTGGGAACCCCCATGGGCAGAACAAGCTCACGCAGGAGTGCCTGGATAAAGGCGCGGCGCTGGGTTGCTTTGAGCGCTCTGGATGCGCTGTCCCAGAGCAGGATTGTGCCATATGTCCCTTCGCCGGTGTAGTGCAGGTCTAGCTTACCAATGGTGATGGGTTGGCGGTTGCTGTCGGTCTGATCCAGATCGAAGAGGGCGTACTGCTCTGAGCTTTGGGTGCGCACCAGGCGCTTGAGTTTAAGATTCACCCTGGGCTACCATTCGTCGTCTTCCGTTTCGTCCCATTCGACATCGGTTTCGTCGAAGAGGGGGATGTCGTTCTCTCCGCCAAAGAAGAGAGTGTCTTCCAGTGCATCTTCGGCTGCTGCGGCTTCTTCTGGGTCTTCGCTGGTTGCTGCTGCTGTCAAGACTTCTACCGCGTCTTTGCCACCCAGCCGCCCCAGGGCAAAGATGGCCGCCAACCGCACATCTTTTTCTTCGTCGGCCAGCAAATCAAAAATATCGGGCAATGCGTTGCGATTTTCAAGCTCGCCCACGGCTCTGGCCGCGGCTGCGCGCATGGCTGCCTCTGGGCTGATAAGCTCGGCCTGGGCTGCTTCGCGCCAGCGGATGTCTGCGCTGCGGGCCATGGCTTCCAGCGCGCTCACCCGCATCTCTTCGTAGGGCGAGTAGTAGGCATCTTCGATCAACTGGCGCACACCCATTTCGCCGGAGTAGGCGAGGCTTTCCAGTGCACGGCATTGCACCGTAAGGGGCTCGACTTCGCTGTGCAGAATCGAGAGCAGGGCTTCTTCGACGCGCATGGCTTGGGCAGGCTCGATCTCGTCCAGCTCGCCGGCGAGTACGTAAGCTCCCAACATGCTGGCGGCCGCGGCGCGCACTTCTTCGGCGGGATCGTTGTAGAGTTTGTCCACCAGTGGGCCGATCAGAGACTCGTCGATCTCTTCCCACAGCCCAGAGATGGCCAGAGCACGAATCCGGCTGCTTTCGTCGTTGAGTGCGACACGCAGCAGACGCCCCAAATGCAGACTCAGCTCGCTTTCGCTGGCTTGGGTCAGTTCCTCGACAACCTGATGACGCCGATCTTCGGGGATTGTCATCCAGTTTTCCCGCACCTCGGTCTCTTCCATCCGTGTGAGGTCGGAGAACGCAAATAGCTCTTCCACGGTGGGGAAGATGGGATCTGTCGCCAGCCGTGTGATTAGTTCGGCCACAGAAACAGTGGTTTTGGTAGTCACGATAGTTACCTCAAAAATAGTGCAAGTGGTAGGCCCGCTTGATCCTGCAGAACCTTGACACAGGTTGAATCACATGGGCAGTTTGCCGCCTTTTAGAATACCACACACAGCACGGCAACGTAGTTCTGACCAAATGGATTTAGCGCCAAGTGAACTCACGAACAGCGCTTGGCGGGCTGACGGGCGTGTTCTGCGCGAAGACTTGTACATACCATTGCCATGTGCGGCCAAAGGCTTGTGGAGCCAGGCTGCAATACGCCCCATTCATTTGCCAACTGGTGCGTTGGCCCAATCGTTGTTCGAGCAGCGGTACAACCTCTACCTTGCCTGCCCCGTCTGGTGCCGAGTTGACATAGCCCAAAAAGAGAACGTATTCATCATCCGGCGCAATCCCAAAAACCGAATTCCACCGAATATATTGGTTGCCACTACAAGGGACGTTGATTCCCTGCGCGGGATCGATCAAGGTGGGGGCATCCAGACGGATGGTCACGGTGGACGTGGGCGTGGCTGTGGGTGTTAGCGCAAGGGTTGCTCTTGGCGTAGCGGTTGGTAGCACCGAGCCGGGGGCTGGGATGATCAATTCGTCGCCTGGGCGAATCGTTGGGTCTTGCGCTGTCAGCCCATTTGCAGCCAGGAGCAAAGCTGTGGAGATGCCGTTGCGCGTCGCGATGGCAATAATTGTATCCCCCGCTTGGACGATATAAATGCGCGGCCCTGGGGTTGGTGTGATTGTCGGCGGCAGTGGCTGGCCCGCCACAGGGATGAGTAAGGTCTGGCCCGGACGCAAGTCTTTGGCCTGGTCAATCGTCAACCCATTGACAGCCAACAGGGCTTCGGTGCTTGTGTTGAAACGCAAGGCAATGCCGACAAATGTGTCGCCACTCACAACCGTGTAGGTTTGCCCTGCAGGGGCTGCCGGTGCTGGCGTTTGTGTCTGCGTCTGTGTTGGTGCCGGTGTGTCTGAAGCTGTGGCCGATGGCGTTGCTGATGCTGTAGGCACAGAAGTCGCCGCTGGCTGACCAGTTGGGGCACTTGCCGGGATATTGACGACAACGCCACTGCCAGGTATTTCCAGGCTGGTTCCTGCCCGCAGGGTAAGAGCTTGGGCCGGCGCAAGCTGGTTGATCCGGAGCAGATCGGCCACACTCACCTGAAACTTGTTGGCGATGGAAAAGGCTGTATCCCCAGTAGCGACTGTGTATGTCCTGCCCGATGCAATCCCAGTGCTGGCTGCTACTGTTCGGGTGCTGGTGGGCGTTCGGGTACTTATGGCAGAACGCGTGGTGGTGGCGGTAGGACTTTCGGTCTGTGTTGCTGTGGCTGTTTCGGTTGGTAACGGGCTGGCTGTCGGGGTGGCCGTTGCTTCTGGGGTCTCGGTAGGCGCCACTGGCGTGGGGCTGGGTGGCACTGGTGTGGGCGTGGGCGGCACAGGCGTCGGAGTGGCGCTTGGAGCAAGGAGTGCCAGGGCATCATTTTTGCCATTGGGCGATGCGGGTGTATCCGTTGCGATTGGTTCACCCGAGCCTGCGTCAACCGTCGAAGCACCCTCGCCGCTGACAGGCGTCAACAGAATGTTTTCGCCTGCCACTGGTTCACCACCGTTCTGGCTGGGAAGCAACCCCTGGGGTCCACCACCTAAGCGGCTGACCAATACCAGGGCAAAGAGTAGAACCAGACCAACTGGCGCACCCAAGGTGATCCAACGGGAAGACGCTGCCGCCAGTGTTCGCCCACAGTTGGGGCAGAGAGCATAGGCCGATGAACTCTTGTGGCCGCAATGGCGACAACGGATGATCTTTGGTTGGCTGTGCAGCACCGTGCCGCATGTGGCACAGATAGCCTGGCCGCTCTGAACTCCGGAACCACAGCCAGGGCAATGGGCCGCTTCATCGGAGCGATGGCTTTGCGTCGGCGACCGGAAAGCGCTCGACTGTTCCGACCGGCCGGATGCTGATTGACCGCCGGGTTGTCCCTGTGGCTGAATTGACATCAGGCCGCTTGTTCCTTGTGGAAAATCCCACTCTTATTGTCCAAGAATCTGCCGCCAATCAATCGCCTGGGGGCCAGAGCGAATGTCACTCACGGTAATCACCACCATCAACCCCAGCAGCAGGGCAAAACCAAGCAGGTGGATCACCCCTTCCTTTTCCGGGTCGAGCCGCCGCCCCCGCAGCTTTTCAAAGGCGATGAAGAGCAGACGTCCACCGTCCAAGGCGGGGATTGGGAATAGGTTGGCAACCGCAA
>JAHEML010000962.1 GCA_024643705.1 Caldilineaceae bacterium
CAGAGGGCGGACACAATCAAGTGGCAATGGAGATGATCATCAGCCGTATTCAAACAGTGCTCGGCGAAACGGTTGGATGATGAGCAGACCACTCTCTGTTGTTCTTGACATTGGCCCGGCGGTGCATCAGAACGCGGGGTTGGCCCGCTATGCCGAGCGGCTGGCTTCCCACCTGTTGGCAGGCCACGGCGACGAGATTGATCTGACTCTGTTTTACAACCAGCACAGCGGCCACACACTGCCGAATGGGCTGACAGGCGTGCCGACGGCATCGATTGCGCGGGGGCAATACGGCTGGCGATTGGGCGCGTTAGCGAGCCAATTGTTGGGCTTTCCCCGTCTCGCATCGCCCCTGCCCCCGCATGATCTTTACCACGCCACCGAGCATTTGCTGCCCCGGCTCGCGCGACCCTCTGTGCTGACTGTACACGATCTCATTTTTGAAGCCTATCCCCAGCACCACACAGCGCTCAATCGCTCGTTTCTGCGCCTTTCCATGCCTCTGTTTGTCCGAAGAGCCAGCGCTATCATCGCGGTGAGCCGACAGACCCGGCGCGATTTGGTCGACCGCTACGGCACGCCGCAGAGCAAAATCCATGTGATCCACGAAGGGATCGACGACCGTTTCGCACCCATCGATTCCGCCGAAGTGGATCGCGTTCGGCAAAAGTATAGCCCCGAACGCCCCTATCTGCTGATGGTGGGAACCCTGGAGCCGCGCAAGAATCATGCAACGGCCATGCGTGCCCTGGCCCGGCTGAAACGAGCGGGCCACCCCCATCGGCTGCTGATTTCCGGCGGGCAGGGTTGGCTCTTCGAGTCGGTGCGGGCGCTGGTGGATGAACTGGGGCTGGCCGACGATGTGACTTTTGCCGGGTGGGTTCCCGATGAGGAGTTGCCTGCTCTCTATGGCGCGGCTGATGTGCTGCTGTTGCCCAGTTTGTACGAGGGATTTGGCTTTCCGGTGCTGGAGGCTATGGCCTGCCACACCCCGGTTGTCTGCGCCGACAGCAGCAGTTTGCCCGAAGTGGCCGGAGACGCGGCTCTGCTGGTGGCACCCACCGACGACGAAGCCTTGGCTGCCGCCACTGCGCGTATTCTGGTCGAGCAGGGGCTGGCTGACGATCTGCGGCGGCGGGGCGCGGCCCAGGCGGCCCAGTTTCGCTGGGAACGCTGTGCAGCGGAGACGGTGGCAGTCTATAGGGATGTACATAACGGGAATGTGTAGAACCGGAATGCGCACAAACCAGGTTCCGTGCCCTAACGAGGCACAAGCAGCGATGAAAATGGGGTGCGGATGAACCCAGAGAACCGCTGAGTTTATCCGCTGTCATCCGCGTTCAATTTTCATGTTAAAGGTGACCATACGCTCGTGTCTTCTCTTCGCCCTCTTCTCCGCTTGGCCTGGCGACATGCCTGGCGTCGTCCACTCCAATCTGTTTTTCTTGTGCTGGGGGTTGCCATTGGCGTGGCGATGATTGTTGCCATCGATCTGGCGAATGGCTCGGCGGGCAGAGCCTTTGCCCTTGGCACAGAGACGATTACGGGCAAGGCCACCCATCAGATTGTGGGCGGCCCAAGCGGCATGGATGAGGAGATTTATGTCCGACTGCGCCGGGAGCTGGGCTACCGCTTGAGCGCGCCGGTGGTGGAAGAGTATGTGGCTGTGCCTGCTCTGGATGCCCAGCCCATGCGGCTGTTGGGTGTGGACCCCTTTGCCGAGCCGCCGTTCCGTAACTATTTGGGCGGCGAAACCCGCATCGACACCGGCGGCGGCTATTTGAGCGCGCTGCTTGTGCAACCCAATACGGTGCTGCTCTCGGCAGAGACGGCGGCGCGTTTTGGCCTGCAACCAGGCGATTCGCTGGATGTGCGTGTGGGAATCAATAACCGTTCGCTGATGATTGCGGGCCTGCTCGCGCCAACTGACGATCTGAGCAGGCGGGCGTTGGATGGGCTGCTGGTGGCCGATGTTTCCACAGCCCAGGAGGTGCTGGGCAAAGTCGGGCGGCT
>JAHEML010000963.1 GCA_024643705.1 Caldilineaceae bacterium
TCGAGGGAATCACATTCAACTACAGCACCGGACGCAACGCAGTGCTGGAAAACTTTGACCTGACGATTCCCGCGGGGGAGACATTGGCAATTGTGGGCCACACGGGCGCGGGCAAGTCGAGCCTGGTCAAGCTGCTCATGCGTTTCTACGAATTCCAGAGCGGGCGGCTGCTCATCGACGGGCGGGACATTCGCACATTGAACATGCGGGAGTATCGCCGCCAGTTGGGGATGGTGCCCCAGGCCCCTTTCCTCTTCTCTGGCACGGTGGCCGACAACATCCGCTATGGGCGTCCCGGCGCAACCGAC
The DNA here is from genome assembly GCA_024643705.1 of Caldilineaceae bacterium. Classification (GTDB taxonomy): domain Bacteria; phylum Chloroflexota; class Anaerolineae; order Caldilineales; family Caldilineaceae; genus JACQGT01. The sequence goes on from JAHEML010000963.1 coordinate 309, forward strand.
GAAGCTGTGGCCGCGGCAGCAGCCCAGTTGGGCGACGGCAGTTGGCTGGACGACCTGCCCCAGGGCATCGACACGAATGTGGGCGAGCGGGGCGCACGCCTATCTTTGGGCCAGCGCCAACTGGTGGCCCTGGCCCGGGTGCTGCTGCAAGACCCGGCTATCCTGCTGCTGGACGAAGCCACGGCCAGCATCGATCCCATCACCGAGGGGCAGGTGCAGGCGGCCCTGACCACGGTGTTGCATGGGCGCACCAGCATTGTGATCGCGCATCGCCTCTCTACCGTGCGCAGCGCAGACCGGATTATCGTCCTGCGCAGCGGGCAGATATTGGAGGAGGGCACTCACGACGATCTACTGGAACGGGGCGGCCATTACGCGGAGTTGTACACGACTTACTTCCGCCATCAGTCGTTGGATTACCAGCCGTGGGAGGGGTAGCCGGAAGTTCGATTCTTCTGAAAATACGCCTCAAATCTTCCTATTCTGCATTGTGTGCGCCGCCGATTGGGGTTTTGCGGCGGCCTATTTCACCTTTTCCAACCCAGTGCAGAGTAGGGTAAAATAGCTCCATAGTTCGCCTTCTCTCAACTTCCCACCCAAACCGGAGACACCCCATGCCCCTTCTTTTTGATATGCCCCTGGATAAGCTGCGTACCTACGAAGGTCGCAACCCTCGTCCAGCCGATTTTGATGACTATTGGGACAAGGCGTTGGCTGAATTGGACAGCATCGCCCCGGCTGTGGAACTGATCCCGGCAAAGTTCCAGTCGCCTTACGCCGACTGTTTTCACATGTATTTCACCGGCACAGGTGGCGCACGCGTCCATGCCAAACTGCTGCGCCCCAAAAACGCGCCCGAACCCCATCCGGCCATTCTCATGTTCCACGGCTATTCGGGCGACAGCGGCGACTGGCAGAGCAAGTTGGGCTTTGTGGCCGCGGGCTACACCGTGGCCGCGCTGGATTGTCGGGGCCAGGGCGGGCTGTCGGAGGATGTGGGTGGCGTGCCCGGCTGGACGCTACGGGGGCACATTGTGCGCGGTCTGGACGGCGCACCCGAAGACCTGCTCTTCCGCCACATCTTTCTGGACTGTGCGCGCATGGCCCAGATTGTGATGGATATGCCCGATGTAGACGAGACCAGGGTGGGCGCAACCGGTGGAAGCCAGGGCGGCGCGCTCACCCTGGCCTGCGTTTCCCTGGAACCCCGTGTCAAGCGGGCCGCACCCATCTACCCCTTCCTTTCGGACTACCAGCGGGTCTGGGAGATCGACATGGACAAAGACGCCTACGCGGAATTGCGGGAATGGTTCCGCAAGTTCGATCCCCGCCACGAGCGGGAAGAAGAAGTCTTCACCCGTCTGGGCTATATCGACATCCAGTTTCTGGCCCCACGCATTCGCGCCGAAGTGATGATGGGCGTGGGTGAAATGGACACAATCTGCCCGCCATCCAGCCAATACGCGGCCTTCAACAAGATCACATCGCCCAAGCAGGCGGTCCACTACCCCGACTTCGGCCACGAAAATCTGCCCGATTTCCAAGACCGTATCTTTGAGTGGATGATGGAACTGTAGAGAATGCAGAATAGCGAAGTCGGAATGCGGTATGGTCGGTCGTATCACTACACTGGGAAAGACTTTTGAACAACCAAGACTCTGAAAAACTCGCATGGCAGGACTCCAACCGGGCAGCACTCGCGGCC
>JAHEML010000179.1 GCA_024643705.1 Caldilineaceae bacterium
CGTCAGAACAGCCGCCCTACCACAAAAAGCCAGGGTTGGGTCTCTGCTCCGGGCAAGAAACGAACTGTATTGATTGTAGCAGAGCTATAAGGCAGAGTAAAAACATCCGCTCTATTCGATATTGTGGCAGACTAGAAATGGCAGAGAAGTTTGTTTTTCACTCGTCAATTGGTGTATGATAAAAGGGTGTATATTCAATACGATATGCCACCCTACGGCAAAATCACGATTCCATTAAAACAATTCATCGTAACTACTGTGGCCCGCCTGCCAACCAAATTTGTCGGCTTCTTGACGAACCGACCATGATTGCATTTCCCAAAACTTGCTATGTCTAACGATTTTGTCCATCTTCACACCCATTCCGAATACTCGCTGCTCGATGGCTTGGGCCAGATTAAGAAACTGGTCAAAGAAGCCAACAGGCTGGGCCATACCGCGCTGGCGTTGACCGATCATGGGGTGATGCACGGGGCCGTGGAGTTTTTTCGTGCATGCCGGGGGGCAGACATTCGTCCCATTATTGGCGTGGAAACCTACCAGACTCTCTGGAACCGGCCCATGGGTGGGCGGGATTCCCAGCTTGATAAAGAGAACTATCATCTGCTGCTCCTTGCGCGGGACATGGACGGCTACCGCAACCTGCTCAAGATCACCAGTCAGAGCAACCTGAACGGCTACTATTACAAACCACGGGTCGATCACGACTTTTTGTCCAAGCATGCGGCAGGGCTGGTTGCTACCACCGGTTGTATGGGGGCCGAAGTACCTCAGCTTCTCTCCCAAGGCAAAGAGACAGAAGCCTACGAGCGCCTGGGCTGGTATGTGGACATCTTTGGCAAAGAGAACTTCTTTATCGAACTGCAAGAACATTCCATCCCCGAATTGGTCGAGATCAACAAAACCCTTGTGCCCTGGGCCAAAAAATTTGGTCTGGGCTTGCTTGCCACCAACGATGTCCACTATGTGCGCGAAGAAGATGGCTCGCCCCACGATGTGCTGCTCTGCGTGCAGACAGGGGCCAAGGTGCAGGACGAAAAGCGCATGCGCCTGAGCGACCGCAGCTATTTTATGAAGAGCCGGGCGCAGATGGAAGCCACCTTTCGCCCCTTGGTCGATCTGCCCGCCAGTGCCTTCGACAATTCGGTGCGCATTGCCGAAATGTGCCATGTGGACCTGGAAGACCCCAATTACCATTTACCCGACCTGCCCATCCCCGATGGCTTCGACTACGAAAGCTACCTGCGCCATTTGACCGAAGAAGGGTTGCGCCGTCTCTATGGCGAACGGGCCGCTTCTCCCGAAATTGTCGAGCGCAAAGAGCGGGAACTGCGCATCATCCACGAAATGGGTTTCGACGTCTATTTTTTGATTGTGCGCGACCTGTGTGAATATGCCCGCAGCCGCAACATTTGGTGGAATGTACGTGGGTCGGGTGCGGGTTCGGTGGTGGCCTATTGCACGGGAATCACTGGTCTGGACCCGCTGAAAAACAACCTGATTTTCGAGCGCTTCCTGAATCCGGGCCGGGTCTCCATGCCCGACTTTGATCTGGACTACCCCGACGATCAGCGGGAAGAGATGATCCGCTACACTGTCGAGAAATATGGCAGCGATCAGGTGGCCCAGATCGTCACCTTTGGGCGCATGAAAGCACGGGCTGCTATCCGTGATGTCGGCCGGGCCTCGGATGTTTCGCTTGATCAAGTCGATCGCATTGCCAAGCTCATCCCGGCCATTCCTGGCAAACCCGTCACAATCCAGAACGTGCTCACCGAGGGCCACGAATTTTACAACCCGGAACTGGTGGAGTTGTATCGCAAAGAAGCCTGGGTGGGCGAGCTTTTGGATACATCCATGCAGTTGGAAGGGGTGGCCCGGCATGGGGGCATCCACGCGGCTGCGGTGATTGTAGCCGACAAAGAGCTTTCCCACTACACGCCCCTTAGCCGCGGCTCCAAAACATCCATCACAGATACCGTCACCCAATACGAATTCCCGATTCTGGAATCCATCGGGTTGCTCAAGGTCGACTTTTTGGGTCTGAGCACCTTGACTGTGATGCGCGAGGCCTGCCGCTTGATCCAGGAACACCACGGCATCGAATATCGGCTGGACAACATCCCTTTCGAAGGGGACGAAGCCGAACCTGCCTTTCGCTTGCTCTCCAGCGGCGAGGTGGCTGGCGTCTTTCAGGTCGAGTCTCAGGGGATGCGCCGGGTGCTCACCGAGATGCGGCCCAGCGCTTTCGAGCATATCGTCGCCACTATCTCCCTCTATCGACCTGGCCCGCTGGAGTATATCCCCCAGTTCATCCGCCGCATGCATGGCGACGAAGAGGTGGAGTACAAGCATGATGCCCTGGCGCCCATTCTTTCCGAAACCTACGGGATCATCGTCTACCAGGAACAGATTATCCAGATTCTAAGCCAGTTGGCAGGCTACACCCCAGGCGAGGCGGACCTGGTGCGACGAGCCATCAGCAAGAAATATGCTGCGGATATCGAGAAGCACAAGAAAATATTTGTAGCCGGCTGCCAGAAGAATGGGATTCCGGCCGCGGCTGCCGAAGATATCTACGCCGACATCGAATTTTTTGCCCGGTATGGGTTTAATAAGTCCCACGCGGCCGACTATGCGGTTATCACCGTGCAGACGGCCTATTTGAAGGCCCTCTACCCGGTGGAATATATGGCCGCGCTTCTGTTGGTGGAGCGGGACAAGACTGACAAAGTGGTCAATTTTATCAATGAATGTCGGCGCATGGGCATTCAGGTGTTGCCGCCGGATGTGAACTACAGCGGGCTGGATTTTGAGAAACAGATCGTGCCCGCCGATTCGGCCCATCTTGCCCTGAGCAAAAACAGCAGCCTGCAATTCGATTTCCCTGTGCCCGACGGCGCGGCCATTCGCTTTGGCATGGCCGCTGTAAAAAATGTGGGCGAAGGGCCGGTGAATGTGATCCTGCGGAACCGACGTGAAGAAGGACCCTTTCACAGCCTGGAAGATTTCTGCGATCGGGTAGACCTGCGCCAGGTGAACAAGCGCGCGCTGGAATGTCTGATCAAGGTCGGGGCATTGGACCGTTTTGGACGGCGGCGCCCCATGCTGGATGTGCTGGACCAGATGATGGCCCGTTCGGCGGGAACCCACAGCGCCAAAGAGAGCGGTCAGACCTCTATCTTCGATCTGATTGGGGGCAATGGCGGAGAAGTGCAGAGCGTACCCATTCAATTGCCCCCGGTCGAGGAGGTCAAGAGCCGGGAGCGTCTGCTGTGGGAAAAGGAGCTATTGGGTGTTTTTGCCAGCAGCCACCCCTTGCAACAGTTGAGCGTAGACCTGGACAAGATCGTCACTTGCTGGAGCGCCGAGCTGAACGAAAGCCATGACGGGCGCACAGTGACAATGGCCGGGACGATCGCCAGTATCCGCACCACGTTGACAAAAAAAGGCGACAAGATGGCCTTTTTGCAGTTGGAGGATTTGCAAGGCCAGTGCGAGGTGGTGGTCTTTCCCCGAACCTACCAGGAATATGAGGACCAATTGGAACAGGATCGGGTGGTGCTGGTGAAAGGCAAAGCCCAGAGCCGCAACGGGCGCACCAGTGTTTTGGCCGATTCCATCCAGACCGCGGTGGATATTGCCAGCGAAGTCGTCACCGACGAGGAGAAGTACCAGGACAGATTGCTGGATATGCCCACCTTTAACGGGTTGGCCGATGACGATCAAGACGATATTGCAGCGGTCGATCAAGCTGACGAAATCGACGAGGCACCCAGGATTCTCGGCGGCGAGGTGATCCGGGAACCCCAAAATGGCTACAGTGGTCAGTCTGTCTCGATCAAAGCACCTTTGCCCCCAGTCGTGCGTATGCCCGAAGCCGTGGCCGAAGTGTTCGATCCCTTTGCTGGCCTGGATAGCGACGACATGCCTCCCGTCGAGGCAAGCCCCTTTGCCAACGACATCCCCGATTGGCTGTTCGCCGACATGGGGGGCGGAAACGACGGGGAAAACGACGATCGACCGCCAAGAAAGCAGGCGGACAAGGCTCTGCATGCCGTCCCAAGCTCACCGCAGAATGGTAAATCATCGCCTGCTGCAAGCTACGCAACGGTCGACGAAGATGCGTATGATCGTTCTCCCGGCTCACAAACACCTCGGCGCACCCTGCGCATCACCTTCAGCCGTAGCGGCCTGTTGGATCGGGATAAGTACCGCCTGCGCGAGATTGTGGATGCTGTGCGCGACCCCAAAGGGCGTGACGGGTTTATTATTGTGATGGAATCTGACGGTGCGCGACACCAACTCACCTTTCCCAACGAATTTTGCCGGGTCAACGAACGGCTGATCACAGAGTTGCGCACCCATTTTCGGGTTGATGTAGCAGTAGAAGGATAAGAGAGCTGTACGTGATTTCAGAAATAGAACGCCCACCAGCAATCAATGCCTTGATCCGTGCGGTCTCTTACAGCCCGGATGGAATTGCTGTGCTGGCCTGGAGTGGCGAGATTCTCTATACCAATTCGACCTGGGCCGACATGCATGGGTACGAGGCGTCGGAGATGGTTGGGCATCTCTTCCAAGACCTCTACCCTGGCGAAGGAATGCAGCGATTGGCCGAAGAAGCTGTCGGCCTTTTGGAAAATCAAGAACAGTACGAGGCAGAAATCGACCATTTCAAGAGAGATGGTACGCCTTTCCGCGCCTGGCTGATTGTTACCTTGTTGAGAGATGAAGCAGGCAAACCAGACGGCTTTTTATTGACCGCTCGGGACATCACCGAATGGGACCAGCTTAAATGGCAATTGGAGCAGGAAAAGGCCCGGCTGGAGCAACAATATGTACGACAGAGGGCGCTGGCAAGCATTGAGTTGGCGATCAACGAGCCAAGCGAACTTCTCCTAGCCCTGGAACAGGTTGTTGCTGTGACAACGGAACTGCTGCCCGCTACCGGTGGCGCAACCATTCTTCTGTGGGATGCCAAAAGAGAGACTTATTCGACCAGTGTTTCTTCCGTGCCGGGCCAACAACCTTCCACCGCCTACAAACGTCTGCGAGAAAAAGGTGGTACTACCCGTTGGATTATTGACAGCAAACGACCATTTGTCGTCAATGATATTCGCGAAAATCCATTTGAAATCAATCCTTTTATGATTGAATATGGGCTTAATGCCTTTGCTGGGATTCCCATTCTGTCGGGAAACGATTGTATTGGTGTTCTCTATGCCATGGATAAGGACGTTCGCGATTACTCACCCAACGATCTGGACTTTCTAATCACATTGGCTGCTCGCGCAGGTACAGCCATCACCAAGGTGCAGCTCTACGAAAGGCTACGAGAAGCGAACGCTCTCCTGCAAAATCAGACAAGCGATTTGGCTGCCCGCAACGCAGACCTGGATGCTTTTGCCCATTCGGTGGCTCACGATCTCAAGAATCCCCTTGCATCGATTACAGGCTACACAGAATTTTTACTGGAAGATTATGACCTCCTTTCCGAAAAAGAGCGAATGGAGTTTTTGGGCTATATTTCCAAAAGGGGCATGAAAATGCGCCAGATCGTGGACGGGCTCTTGATGATGTCCCAATTGCGCAACCAGGAAGTCCAATTGTCCCCTGTCAACATGTCTTTGGTGGTGGCCGAAGCCTGCAACCGGCTGGACGACATCTGGCATCAACGGGATGTAACGGTTCATATGCCCGACAGTTGGCCCGAAGTACTCGGCTATGCCCAGTGGCTGGAAGAGGTCTGGACGAATTATGTCAGCAATGCGATCAAATATGGCGGTCTGAAACCAGAGATTTGGCTTGGCGCGACCGAGTGCTCAAATGGGTTTGTTCGTTTTTGGATCAGAGACAATGGGGCTGGCCTGACGGACAACGAACAGAATCAATTGTTTTCTCCCTTCACGCGTTTGCATCGCACCGAGCAAGAAGGTCATGGGTTAGGGTTATCCATCGTGCAGCGCATTATTGGAAAATGTGGCGGGACTGTCGGTGTGGAAAGTACCCCTGGCCAGGGATGCACATTTTGGTTTACTCTTCCTCAAAAGAAGACAAATCAATAGGGGGCGACTGACGATCAGTCGCCCCCTATTGATTTCTACCTTCTTTCCTACCCTCAAACCCGACAATTTCTCTCTACAGTCAGCCTGTACAGTCAGCCTCTGTGCCCTACTCTCCCGCAACACTTTCTATCACAATCTGTCCGATCCCGCTGGACACTTTGAGCGTTGCCAGTGCACTGCTCGCGGTCCCTGCTTTAGAAAGGTAGGTATTGTTGTCCGCCGTGATAAACTGGCCGTCTGTCTGCACCTGACCGATGCCCGTATCCACCTGTAGACGCACAGCCAGAGATTCGGGCACACGTACCACCAGCTTGCCAATGCCGCCGCTGATTTCGCCGTCGAAGACGCCAGTACGGGGCAATATGATCGTGGCTGCACCTACGCCCAGGTCTACGTTTAGCTCGGTCAACCGCATCCGCTCCAAATGAAGCTCTGCCTCACCAGCACCCGTATTGATGTCCAACTGGGTGGGTGTTTCATCGTTGATGCGCAACTCCCAGACGGAATCGTTACCAGCAACGCCCACAGCACCGATACCGTCGCTGCCCAAGTGATAAGTAGCTTTACCCTGCTCCACAGAGCGCTCTTCCACAATCTCCTCGTTGCCAGCCAGCCGTACTGTGCCCTCTACCAGCACATCCCTATCGCCGTGAGAGTCGAGCATCAGGCGGCCCGTTGAGGTAGAGATGCGAATCTTCGCTTCGTCGACAGCGCCCGGCGCGTAGCGGATGGTCGTTACTTCGCCCCGGGGTGTGAACCCTGGGCTGACCCCCACAAAGAAGACCCCCCCAACGAGCAAAATAGCTGTGAAGATAAGGGCGATCAGCGAACCCATAGCCGACCGTCTGCCGATTAGCATATCCAGCCCCATGCCGATGAGAACCACCGGCCACAGGGTCGAAGCCAAGCGCCAGAAATTGAGATCGATGATCCCCAGGTTGTTGAGTAGAAAGAGAATACCGATTCCGACCAGGATGAAAGGTCCTACAAATCCACTGCGTCCAAATCCATTGCGTCGTTGTTCTTTCATTGTGATTCCTCGCTCGTTCCTTGTTCGCTGTGTGTGCGCAGATAGTTTCGATAGAGCAAGCCGCCACCCAAAGCCACCAGTACAAGCGGCCACAGCAGGCCGAAAAGGCTCTCTATCGACGCCGCTGTCATAACCCCCAGGCCAAAGAG
>JAHEML010000964.1 GCA_024643705.1 Caldilineaceae bacterium
GGACGAGATGCCCTTCTTTGTGCCAGGCCACGAACAGCTTGTGTTGCACCAGGCCGACCACATCTTCGCGCCGGCCATTTGCTACGAATCTCTACAGCCCAGCCACGCCCACGTTGCCGCCAATCTCGGCGCAGACATCTACTTGGCAAGTGTGGCAAAACCCGCCCACGGCATCGCCAAAGCCGCTGTCCACTACCCGGAAATTGCGTGTAGCCACAATGTGCTGGTGGTGCTGGCAAACTCGATTGGACCCTGTGACAATTTTGTCAGTGTGGGGCAGTCGGCTGCCTGGGATCGGCAGGGATCGCTGCTGGCGCAAATGGATGCCGAGTCCCAGGGGCTGGTGATTGTGGACACAGCGGGGGATACGGCGATCGTTCTGACCGACGATTCTGCATAGTAATAATATAATATCGATTGTCGTAGGGCAGGTTTCTTACCTGCCATTGCTTGGTTTCCCACATTTGGCAGGTAAGAAACCTGCCTTACGGTGTCCATCTTTCCATCTACCCTCCCACAAAGGATTCCTGTTATGTCCAACTCTGTTACCACCCCCGACTGGGAAAACCCCCAGGTCACCGGCATCAACAAAGAACCGGCCCACGCCACCCTGATCCCCTATGCCGATGCCGAGAGCGCGGCCCGCTGTGATCGCAGCGCCTCGCCCTTTCGCCGCTCGCTCAACGGCACTTGGCGCTTTCATATGGACCCCAACCCGGCCTCCGCGGTCCAGGGCTTCGAGAAGCCTGGCTTCGACGACAGCGGCTGGGATGACATTCCCGTGCCCGCCAACTGGCAATTGCAGGGAGACATTGCCCGGGGCAACTACCGCTACGACAAGCCCATGTACACCAACGTCCAATATCCCTTCCCCATCGATCGGCTGCCCGGCGTGCCCCTGGACGATAACCCCACCGGCCACTACCGGCGCACATTTACTGTACCGACAGAATGGGCGGGTCGCCGCCTTTTCTTGACTTTTGACGGCGTAGACTCGGCCTTTTACGTCTGGCTGAACGGGCGCATGCTCGGCTTCAGCAAAGACAGCCGCCTGCCCGCCGAATTCGACATCACCGACTTTGTCCAGCCCGGCGAAAACCTGGTGGCACTGCGCGTCTTCCGCTGGAGCGACGGCAGCTATGTGGAAGATCAGGACTTCTGGCGGCTCAGCGGCATCTTCCGGGATGTGACCATCTGGAGCGCGCCCAGCCTGCACGTGCGCGACTTCGCCGTCATCACCCAACTGGACAGCGACTACACCGATGCCATTCTCGGTCTGCGCGCGCACGTGCGCAATTACAGCGCGGCTGGCAAATCGGGTCGACTGGACGCCCAATTGCTCGATCCCAGGGGCCAGCCCCTTTTTGATGAACCGTTGGCCGTTGCCCTCAGTGTCGACAAGGACGGCGAGACAACCGTCACCCTCAACGCGCCCATCAGCAACCCGGCCAAATGGAGCGCCGAGCATCCCACCCTCTACACCCTTCTGCTTTCCCTCTACGACGAAACCGGTGAGTTGGTCGAAGTGGAAAGTTGCCGGGTCGGTTTCCGCTCGGTGGAAATCCGCGACGGCCTGTTGCTGGTCAACGGCGTGCGGGTGCTGATCAAAGGTGTCAACCGCCACGAACACGACCCGGAGACCGGCCACACCGTCAGCGAAGCCTCGATGATCCAAGATATCCGCCTGATGAAGCAGCACAACATCAACGCGGTGCGCACCGCCCACTACCCCAACCATCCCCGCTGGTACGAACTCTGCGACCAATACGGCCTCTATCTCATGGACGAGGCCAACATCGAAAGCCACGGCGTTTGGGACCGGCTGACCAAAGACCCCACCTGGCAAGCCGCCTTTCTGGACAGGGTGAGCCGCATGGTGGAGCGGGACAAAAACCACCCGTCGATCATCTCCTGGTCGTTGGGCAACGAATCGGGCTACGGGCAAAACCACGCGGTCTGCTCCGAGTGGGTGCGGGCCAACGATCCCACCCGACCCGTCCACTACCACCCC
>JAHEML010000965.1 GCA_024643705.1 Caldilineaceae bacterium
CGTGTCGAATGTTGAAGAAGCCGGGCAGGTTTCGGGTCGGCTCTATGCCATCGGCACATTGGGCAGCATTTTAGGTACCTTTTTGCCTGTCCTCTGGCTCATCCCCGCTTATGGAACCCGCTGGAGTTTCTACCTGTTGGCGTTGGGTCTATTGGCGATCTGCACCATTGGCGCTTTTTTTGCGGCACCGCCCAATCCACGCCAGCGCGGTCTGCGGTGGATGCCCCTTCTTGCCCTGGTTGTGGTGGTTTTGCTGCTGATTGTTGGCAACCCTTCGGCAGTGCGCGCCCGTTGGGATGATGATTCGGCGGGCACGCTGCTCTACGAAGACGAAAGTCTCTTCAACTACATTGCCGTGCGCGCCTGGGGCAGCGAGCGCCACCTGAAGCTCAACGAAGGTGTGGGAATCCACAGCGTCTACCACCCCGACACCCTGTTGAGCAACGGCATTTGGGACTATTTTCTGCTTGCGCCCCTGTTTCAGCCGGATATACGTGATTGGACTGCACAGGATGGCGGTGAAGAAAAGGGCGAACGGGTGCTCGTGATTGGCCTGGCCGCGGGGACAGTGCCGGGCCTCTATTCCGATGTCTACGGCCCGTGGCCCATCACCGGGGTGGAGTTAGACCCGGAGATCATCACCATTGGCGAACGTTTCTTCGCCCTGGATCAGCCCAACCTGACAGCCATTGCTGCCGATGGGCGACGGTGGCTTCAGCAACAGCCAGCCGACAGCCGCTTCGATCTAATTTTGATCGACGCCTACCGGCCACCCTATATCCCCTTCCACCTGACAACCGTCGAGTTTTTTGCCCTGGTGCAAGAGCATTTGAGCGAACAGGGGGTTGTTGCCATCAACGTAGGCCGCACAGCCCGTAATTTTGCACTGGTGGATGCGCTATCACAGACAACGGGCGTACTATTCCCTACTGTCTTTGTAGTGGACGAGCCAGGGCCAAGCGACGATCTGGGAAATTCTCTGGTTGTGGCAACCCAACAACCCGCCACATTGGCATCTTTCCAGGCCAATGTGGCGGCCCTACCAGAGACGGTGCCCCCAGAGTTTCGCCGCTTTGCCACCCAGGTTGCAGCCTATGCCCGCACCGCCAACCCGCTATCCGACACGCCGATTTTCACCGATGATCACGCGCCAGTCGAACAGCTAGTACACGCCATTATTTGGGACTTTTTGCAAGGAGAACGCTAAATGGAAAAACCGACATTGTTGGGCCTCTTCGCCCATCCAGACGACGAAAGCTTTGGCCCCGGTGGTACACTGGCCCGCTACGCAGCCGAAGGTGTGGATGTGCATGTGATCATCGCCACCGATGGCGATGCCGGATCGGTGGAGGAAAGCCACAAACCACAGAATGGGCGTACCCTGGCGCAGGAGCGGGGCGAGGAGCTTTCCAACGCGGTGGTTGCATTGGGCATCACCAGCGTGTGGAATCTCCCCTACCGGGACAGCGGCATGAGGGGGTCTGCCGATAACGAGCATCCCAGGGCGTTGATCCAACAACCCGTGGAAACCCTGACCGCCGAGCTGATCGACTACATCCGTCGTCTGCGGCCTCAGGTCGTCCTCACCCACGATCCCTTTGGTGGCTACGGGCACCCAGATCACATCCGCTGTTGCGAGGCCATGACAGCGGCTTTTTATGCGGCTGGGCAGAACGAAAGCAGCCAGCAGAGCGCTGGTCTTGCGCCCTATTCTCCCCAGAAACTTTACTACACTGCTTTTGACAAACGCTTGCTCAAAAGTGTTGTTAAAGTTATGCAATGGACAGGCAAAGACCCCAGTAAAATCGGGCGCAACCAGGACATCGATCTGGTGGAGATCAGCGGATGGGAGACGCCCGTCCACGCCAAGATCAACGTGGCGGCCTATGCCCAGCAGAAAGATGCAGCCAGCAAGGCTCACGCCAGCCAATATGGGGGCGGCCCGGCCTTTCTGCGCATCTTGCCCGGCTTTGTGCGCCAGCGGATTGCCAGCCACGACAGCTTTACCAG
>JAHEML010000180.1 GCA_024643705.1 Caldilineaceae bacterium
GTGCAGGATTTCTCTTACTCGCTGAACATCTCGCCCACCCCCGCCGACCTGGCCGGTGGCACAAACACCATCAACACAGGCAACGCTGCCATGAAGTACGAGGGCGCGTGGTTCTTCCCGCAGTTGAACAGCCCGGAACTCCGGGCCGACAACAAGCAGGTGGAATTTGATGTGGTGATGATGCCCAAACAGGCCGACGAGAGCCGCCCCCATCGGGGTTGGGCCGAGGGCGTTACTGTGGCAAAAACCGATGCCCAAGATGCAGCCTGGGGCTTTGCCCACTTTATGGGTGATACCGAAGGCCAGAAAATTTACTCCACCATTACAGGCCGTATGCCCAATGCAGCCGATGTAACCGAGAACTTCTGGTTGCCAACCATCGAAGAACGCTTTGGCGTGACCAATGGCAAAGCCTTCATCGAAGCCTTCAAACGTTCGGAAGTTGACGTGATCGGCGGCGTGGGGCGTACCCAAATGTGGAACGAAGTAGTCAAGCCAATGGCTTGGGACCTTCTGCTGGACAACAGCAAGACCGCAGCCGAAGTGCTGCCCGATGTGACCAAAGGTGTGCAAGACCTGCTGGACGCCTATTGGGCGAAGAACGGCTAAAATGACAGGATGAGGGGGTGACAAGGTGACGAACGAGTCACCTTGTCACCCCCTCATCCGGTCAGGAAATCAGGAGGAATAATGGCTGCAATCACCGCCCCACCCGCCCGACAAAAGATGTCCAGACGCCAGCGTAAGGAGTGGATCGAGGGCTATCTCTTTGCCTCGCCCTTTCTTATCGGTTTTATGATCTTTATCGGCTTCCCCATGCTCTATTCGATTGTTCTCATCTTTTACGATTGGGACCTGCTGCGTCCAGCATCGTTTGTGGGGCTGGAAAATATCACGAAGATGTTCGCTGACCCCAAAGTGAACAAGAGCCTCATTAACAGCGCCTATTACACATTCATTGCTGTGCCTTTTCAAATGGTCATCTCCTTTACCCTGGCCATGGCGCTGACCCAAAAATTACGCCTGCGGGACGTTTACCGGGCAGGCTTTTATATGCCGATTATTGTGCCTCTGGTCGCCAGCGCGGTGGTCTGGCAGCGGGTTTTCCACCCAGAATTCGGTATTCTCAACGAAGCCCTGGGCTGGATTGGCATCGAAGGGCGCAAATGGCTTTTTGATCCATCCCTTGCTAAACCGGCCTTCATCTTCATGTCTTTTTGGATGATTGGCCGGCAGATGGTGATCTTTATCGCGGGGCTGGGCAACATTCCCGAATCCTTGATGGAAGCGGCCAGCCTGGATGGGGCGGGTTCCTGGCGGCGACTCTGGACTGTGGTCATTCCACTAATGACGCCCCTGATTTTTTACAACATGGTGATCGCCATCGTAGCTTCCTTCCAGACCTTTGTTCCGGCGATGATTATGACCGAAGGCGGCCCCCAGGATGCCACCCTGTTTGCGGTGCTCAACATCTATCGCAACGGCTTTCAGTATTTCCGCATGGGCTATGCTTCGGCCCTGGCTTGGGAATTCTTCCTGATCGTGGTTGGTTTCACCGTGGCCCAATTCTACATTTCCAACCGCTGGGTCTACTACGAGGAGGGTTAATCAGATGCAAGCCAATACCCCAATCACTCAATCGGTTGCACCTGCGGTTGCCCGCAAACAATCCAGCCTCCTTGCCTCGCGCAAGTTTTGGGGGCAGGTTTGGCTTGTGGTTTTGCAAATCCTGATGACGCTACTGCTAATCACCTTTCTGGTCCCCACTTTTTGGATGATTTCGTCGTCGCTCAAGGCGTCCACCGAAGTCTTTACCCATCCCATCCAGTGGCTGCCCAGCGACCCCCAATGGAAGAATTACGCCAAAGCCTTCGAGCTGCTGCCTCTGGCGACCTTCATCAAAAACACGATGATCATCGTCGTCTTTGCCGTGCTGGGCACGGTCATCTCCTCGGCTATGGTGGCCTACTCGTTTGCGCGCATCAACTGGCCGGGGCGTAACTTCTGGTTTGGCCTGTTGTTGGCGACCATGATGCTGCCCGATGTGGTCACCTTGGTCCCCCGCTTTATCCTCTTCAAGAATCTGAAATGGTTGGATACCTTTCTGCCTTTGATCGTCCCATCATGGGGTGGGATTGGTGCTATCTACGTCTTTCTCATGCGTCAATTCTTTCTGGGCATCCCCATGGAACTGGAAGCTGCAGCCGAGATCGATGGAGCCAGCCGTATGCGGGTATTGCTTCAGATTCTTCTGCCCCTGTCCAAGCCTGTGATCGCCACTGTGGCCGTCTTTGCCCTGCTGCAGCACTACAACGACTACATGAACCCGCTGATCTACATCCGCTCCATTGATAAATGGCCTATGGCCTTGGGGCTACAGGCATACAATAGCTCGTATGTGCAGAACTGGGAGATTGTCTTCGCAGCCAGCACGGTGATGTTGCTGCCGATTGTGCTGATCTTTTTGGTGGCCCAGCGCTATTTTGTCCAGGGCATTGCCATGACAGGCTTTGGTGGGCGGTAGGGCTAGAATTTGCAGAAGAGCGGGGCAGCTTTCTGATTTGCCATTGCCCAGCTATGGAAAGCTCTACGCAAGCGGAGGTCACTTGAATATTATTCTGGAAACCAAATGCCTGCGTCTCCGCCGTTTTACTGCGGACGACGCAGGCCATCTTTTTGCCGTGGATAACGACCCAGACGTGATGCGCTATATAAACGGCGGCACCCCTACCCCCTGGGAAGTGACGCTGGATCAGATTCTCCCTGGCTTCTTGCAGTACAACGAGAGTGCCCCCGGCTTTGGCTTTTTTGCAGCTATCGAAAAGACCACCGATACCTTTGTGGGCTGGTTCGTCTTTCGGCCCACCGGTGACGATCCGAGCCATGTTGCCATTGGCTATCGTTTTCACAAGGCGGCCTGGGGCAAAGGCTACGCCACCGAAGGCGCAGCCGCGCTGATTGATCGGGGCTTTGCCGAGTGGGGGGTGCAACGGGTGATCGCGACCACCTACGAGGAGAACGCAGCCTCCCGGCGGGTGATGGAAAAGCTGGGGATGCGCCATGTACGCTCTTTCCGCTACGAGGCCGAGGCGATAGGCGCGTCGGATACATCGTACAGCGAGTCGGTGGCGGTGTGGCCGGGAGAAGACGTGGAGTATGCGCTGACCCGGTTGGAGTGGGAACAGAGGGGAACTATGGACGAGTTGCGCATTCGACGCTATCGTTCCGAAGATGCAGATGCAGTTTCGGGAATCATTCGCAGAACAATGCGCATCTCCAACAGGGTGGACTATCCAATCGAGCAACTTCAGCCGCTGATCGACTATTTTTCGCCGGCCAAAGTTGAACAGATCAACCAGACCCGCGTCTGCCTGGTTGCCGAGAAAGGTGGACCACTCCTCGCCACAGCCGGTCTGGAAGAGGATGAAGTTGTCACATTCTTTGTCCTGCCCGAACAGCAGGGACGCGGAATTGGGTCCGCGCTTTTGCAAGCGCTGGAAGCCCAGGCCCGCGATCAGGGATTCATGGAATTGCGGTTGGACGCAAGCCTGACCGGTACTCCATTCTATGCCCGCCACGGATTTCGGCCCACAGGCGAAGTGCTGGATGGAACCGCCGGGCCACAAGTTTCCATGCGCAAGAGACTCGGATAGAAAGGCGGATAGCAAATGAGTGAGGTCAATTTTCTCGTCAACCCGACCATAGATAGCCCCGCGCTTAACGAACTTTACCGGCTCTCTTGGCCCCGGCACGTGGAACGGGACGACTGGCCGGAGCTGTCCCACAGCCTGGCGCATATTTGGGCGTACGACGGCCCGCGGCTGGTGGGCTTTGTCTACGTGGCCTGGGATGGGGGTGTCCACGCCTTTCTTCTCGATCCGACTGTTCATCCAGATTATCGACGACAGGGGCTGGGGCTTGCCCTGGTGAAGGAGGCCGAGCAAGCTGCCAAAGCCGCCGGTTGCGAGTGGCTGCATGTAGATTACGATGATTATCTGGACCCATTTTACCGGGCCGCAGGGTTTCGCCCCACATTGGCTGGCTTGATTCGACTGTGGGATTGACCGAAGTCCGTTCAATCAGCGAGTCTTCGAAAATTCTGTACAGCTCAACAGGATAGCGAAATTTAACGCAAAGATTTTCAACACAAAATTTTGCGTCAAAAATCTTCTGAGAAACGCCTTATCCACGCTGGTGATGCGCTGGTAGTCGTTGGGAGATTACGACCTACTTTGACCGTATCAATCGGCCCGTGCTACAATCGATCAAACTGAATCTTATTGACACGACCAACGTTGAACTCTTTCTGGTCTGTCGATGATTTCTCCTACAGGTTGGATGAAAACAATGGACAAGGCACAGTCGATTCCCTGGGATCGCTGGATGGAAACATGTCGAAGCGAAAGGGTGGCTGTCGGTGCACGGATCGACAAGGGAGCTGACGAAGCTCTTTTGGATTTGGCAATCATTGTTTTGAACTATAATACCCAGGATTTGCTCCGGGCCTGTCTTGAATCTGTCTACGCTTCCCAAGGCTCCTTCTCTTTTTCCGTGTGTGTGGTGGACAATGCCAGCTCGGACCAGAGCGGCACAATGGTGTCGGAACAGTTCCCCCAAACTGGCCTGATTGTCTGCCAGGGGAACAGCGGCTACAGTGCTGGCAACAACCGGGCCATG
Organism: Caldilineaceae bacterium; assembly: GCA_024643705.1. GTDB lineage: Bacteria > Chloroflexota > Anaerolineae > Caldilineales > Caldilineaceae > JACQGT01. The sequence goes on from JAHEML010000180.1 coordinate 4,678, forward strand.
CGTCAATTGGGCTTCGATGGATCGACAAACAAGTCTGTTACTCGTCTGCCCCGGTATGTGCTTCTGCTCAACCCAGATACGCTCTTGCCGCCGGATGCCCTGGCCCGCATGGTGCGCTTTATGGACGAGAACCCTCCCATCGGCGTGGCTGGTCCCCGTTTGCGCCGCCCCGATGGAACCCTGGATCGAGCCTGTCGGCGCAGCTTTCCCACACCGGCTGTCAGTTTCTACCGGATGACGGGTTTGAGCCGCCTGTTTCCCCATAGCAAACTTTTCAATGCCTACAACCTGGAATATCTGCCCGAAGATGCTGTGCACCCCGTCGATGCCGTGGTTGGGGCCTATATGCAGGTGCGTCGAGAGGTGATTGTGCAGATTGGGCTGTTGGACGAAGCCTATTTTATGTATGGCGAAGATTTGGACTGGGCCAAGCGAGCCAAAGACAAGGGGTGGGAAGTCTGGTATAACGGCCAGGTAGAGATCACCCATGTGAAGGAAGCCGCCAGCAAGCGCAGCCGCAAGGCACGGGTGGCCTTTTACGAAGCCATGTGGATATTCTACCGCAAACATTACCAGGCGGATACTCCCTGGCTGTTGGACAAAGCTGTATTGGCTGGTATTGCGCTCTTTGGCGGGTTGGATGTAGCCGGGCGTATGTGGCAAACAATCGGGGATTGATTCTGTTATGCAACAGGGCTTAACGACGAGTCCAATCGAAGAATATCAAGCGCGCCGAGCGTCCCGTTCGGGGCTGATGAAGCGACCTCAGTTTCTCTTTATGTTGGCGCTGATGGGCGTGGACATCGGCGCCGTTTGGCTGGGCTATTTGCTTGCCTATCGGATGATTGAGCAAGACCCCAACACCCTCATCGGCCCTTTTAGCGAATTTTGGTCCCTACCAACTTTTGCCAGTGCCCTGTTGCTCTTGTCCTTCTTCAGCCAGCGCATGTATCAACGGCGCAGACCTATCGCCCATTTGGACGAATCGTACCGTATTGCATCCCTGGCGACCTTGAGCTTTCTCCTCTCCATCGCCATCACCTCCCTCCTGTGGCCCGATTTTAGCTATCATCGAATGCTGGTTGGCTTGGCCCTGCTTTTTACGTCGGGCATTCTGATCATTGGGCGGGCCATCCATGCCCGGATTCAGTGGCGGGCACAAGCCCAGGGCGTGGGTGACGACCGGGTGCTCTTGGTGGGCGCGGGGGAAGTGGGCCAGATGATCCTGCAGAAGATTATTTCCAATCCCAAATTAGGTTTTCAGGTGATGGGCCTCATCGACAACAGTAGCCGACGCTCGGTCATGGGGATACCGATTATCGGGGCGATTGCCGACATTCCACGGGTGATCGACGAATTTGCCGTGGACGAAGTGATCATCGGCTTGCCCGAAAGTAGCCACCAGGAAATTGTGGGCATTATCAGCCTGTGTGAGCGGGAAAAAGTGGGCATTCGGGTCTTCCCAGATGTGTTTCAGATCATGGCAAGCGAAGTAACAATCGGCGATCTGGGCGGTCTGCCGCTGCTCACCATCCGCGACGTGGCCCTGCAAGGCTGGCGGCTGACTCTGAAACGGGTAATGGATATTCTGCTCAGCGGGGTGGGGTTGATTGTGATCAGCCCGATGATGCTCTTTATTGCACTGCTCATCAAGCTGGACAGCCCCGGAGCTGTCTTTTACTCCCAAGAGCGCATGGGGCTGGACGCACGACCCTTTCGTATTCTCAAATTTCGCTCCATGCGCCAGGATGCCGAGACCCAAGGACCCGGCTGGACAACCGAAGACGATCCCCGGCGTACCAAACTGGGCACATTCATGCGTCGTTTTAACATCGACGAGCTACCCCAACTTTTCAATGTTTTTGTGGGGGATATGAGCCTGGTGGGGCCACGTCCGGAGCGCCCCATCTATGTGGAACAGTTCCGCCAGCGCATTCCACGCTACATGGATCGACACCGGGAGAAGGCGGGGATGACCGGCTGGGCACAGGTCAACGGGCTGCGGGGGGATACATCCATTGCAGAGCGGACCAAATACGATCTCTGGTATATTGAAAATTGGTCGCTGACCCTGGACATCAAAATAATCCTGCGCACAATCGTGCAAACCATTGTCAACAGTGGAAATAACGCGTATTAATGATGCGTTTGTGAGGGCTACACGCCCGCCAACTGGCAAAATCCTTTGACAGCAACCCCTCTGGATGCTATGATTCTTTGGCGAACCATTTAGCACTCGCGGTGCTGGAGTGCCAACTTCAAGAGAGACTGTATGTCTATTGACCCGGTGGGTGACCGACGCAAAGAGTTGTTGCGCATTGTTGTACAAGAATATGTCGACTCGGCTCAGCCGGTTGCCAGCCAGTCGATTGCCGACAAATACAACCTGGGTGTCAGTTCGGCCACTATCCGCAACGACATGGCCGCCCTGGAACGAGACGGGCTGTTGACCCATCCCCACACCAGCGCGGGGCGGGTCCCTACCGACGCGGGCTACCGCTATTTTGTGCAACATCTGGTCTCGGATGTGGAGCTGCCCTCCAGCGAACGACGAATGATTCGCC
>JAHEML010000966.1 GCA_024643705.1 Caldilineaceae bacterium
GTTGCCTGGGCTGTGTCTATCTCACGTCCATCCCGGATGACGCAGCCCCCTTGTTCCCCCCTGCCGGGTACGGCATCAAAGTCACCTTTTGGATACGCAGCGACGAAGCTGGGCGCGGCCTGGAAGAAGAGCTTCTGGCAACCTTGCGCGCCTGGTTTGCCGCCGAGTGGCATGTAGATCAGGTGGCCTATACCATCAGCAAAGAGAATTCGGCACAAGCGGAGCTGCTGGGCGGGGCCGGACTGCTCTATCAAGGCGACACGACCCTGGCCGATGGACGGGTCTGTCGGGTCTACGCAGAATAGTACAAATAATACAGCCTGGGTCATCTACTCGCCCACCATGGAAACAGGCCACCACATCACCCCAAAAAAGCATCAGTCAGTGAGTACATCGTAAAATATGTTTTTTGTAGGTGCGGCTTTTAGCCGCAAAACTGGCAAAAACGCTCTCGATTCTCGTGAAAAGAATGGGTACTGTATACTTGCGCTGCTGCAAGCAGCGCCTACGATAGTCCATAAAACTTATTTTACGATGTAGTGAGCCACAGAAGCCCCAATTTGTGATTCTTTCGGGTGTGAAGTATCTTACAGAAGAATCCCCCCTTGTATATCTTTTCCCAATTCAGGAGAGTATTTATGAAACGTTTTCTTCCAGTATTTCTATTGTTTGCCCTGCTATTGAGCGCCTGTGTTGCACCAGCACCACCCCAATCCGCCGCCAGTGGTGAAAGCGCAGCAGCCCCCGCCGCGGCTGACGATCTGCTGGCCGAAGTGTTAAAAAATGGCGTCATCCGTGTCTCCACCGACGCCAACTACGAACCCCAATCCTTCCTCAACCCCCAGGGCGAATTCATCGGCTTTGATGTGGATGTCGCCAAAGAGATCGCCAAACGCCTGGGCGTTGAAGCCGAATTTGTCACCCCGGACTGGGACCTGATCACCGCGGGCAACTGGGGCGGCCAATGGGACATGAGCGTTGGCTCCATGACCGTGACCACCGCCCGGGAGCAAGTCCTTGCCTTCGCCAGCCCCGCCTACTACTACACCCCGGCCCAGTTTGCCGCAGCCGACGACTCCGGTGTAGACGCATTGGCCGATCTCAACGGAAAGACCATCTGTGTGGGTGTCTCCACCACCTACGAAACCTGGCTGAGTGGTGATCTGGAATCCCTGGGCCTGCCCGAAGCCAGTTTCTACGCAGACCCGCCCGCCGATGTGCAAATCATCCCCCTGCAAACCGACAACGAATGTGCCCAGCAGATTCAAGCGGGCCGCAACGAATTTCAGGCATTCCTGACCAGCAACACTGTGGTCGAAGCAGCCATTCGTGAAGGTGTTGCCATTCACCGGGTCGGTTCGCCCGTCTTCTCCGAAAACCTGGGCGTGGCCTTCGACCGGGCCAGCGAAAAGGATTCGGCCAGTTTAGTTGCCAAAGTGGGCGAGATCATCGCCGAAATGCACGCAGACGGAACCCTTTCCGGCTTCTCCAACACCTGGTTTGGCGAAGACCTAAGCGCAGACCCGACCAAATAGCGAAAGTTCTGCTGAATGAAGGTCACACCAATCTGTGTTGATCACTGACCGAAAAGCGAAGCGTGAAACGTGAACATCTCCAGTACTCTCACGTTTCACGTTTCGCTTTTTCACCCCGGAGCAACAAGTCAATGAGTTCCGCCCCCACCCCGGCCACACTCTCCCAAGTTGTCGACGAACTGCGTCCAGCACTGGTCTCTTTTTTGCAGCAGATCGTGCGTTCGCCCAGCTTGCCCAACCGCGAAGCAGCCGTGCAGGCGATGATCGCAGCCAAATTGCGGCAAATTGGAATGAATGTCGAAACGATCACCACCCGTTTTGACGAACTGGCCGATCACCCCGCCTTCGACGATGATGGTTTTTCGCCCGATAGTCGGGTGAATGTGGTGGGGCGTTGGCCGGGTGCGGGTGGTGAAAATGGGCGCGGCTCTCTCCTGCTCAACGGCCACGTGGACGTGGTCTCCCCTGGCGA
>JAHEML010000967.1 GCA_024643705.1 Caldilineaceae bacterium
CCGACGAGACTTTCACCAATGCAGGGATGACCGGCGACGAACACCGGCAAAAGGGCGAACGCATGGCCCTTTCCTGGTTGCGCAAGCGGGCCAGCGGCGGCTTTCGGGAGTGGGATTCCAACACCTATTTCGAAGAAGACGTACTCGCGCTCTCCCACCTGGCCGATCTAGCCGAAAACGACGACGTACGGGAACTGGCAACGGTTGTGCTGGACAAGCTCTTCTTCAATCTGGGGGTCAATTCCTACAAAGGCGTCTTTGGTTCCACCCACGGGCGCAGCTACACCCCCTACATCAAAGGCGGATTTTTGGAACCGACTTCCGGTCTCTCCCGCCTGCTGTGGGGCAAGGGTATCTTCAACGAACGTATTTTGGGTACTGTCAGCCTTGCCTGTGCGGTCAGCTATCTGCTGCCACCGATCATCGAAGCCATTGCGCTGGACCCCGCAGAGGAAATCTGGGGCCGGGAACGTCACACCGGAACTTTGGAGCGTTGGTGCGATGTGGCAGAAGGCGACTGGGAAGTCAACAAGGTCACCTACAAGACGCCGGATTATTTGCTGGCGTCGGCCCAGGACTGGCAACCGGGGCAGCCGGGCTACCAGCAGCATATCTGGCAGGCAACCTTGGGACCAGAGGCTGTCGTCTTTGTCACCCACCCACCTTGCGTCAGCGAAGATGGGTCCCACCGGCCCAACTTCTGGCACGGCAATGTGGTTTTGCCCCGCACCGCCCAGTGGAAGGATGTACTGGTCTCGATTCATAACCTACCAGAAGATGACTGGATGGGCTTTACCCACGCCTATTTCCCCATCTACGCCTTCGACGAATGGGCGATGGAAGGCCGCTGGGCTTTTGCCAAAGTTGGCGACGGCTATCTTGCTATCACCGCGGGCCAGGGCATCGAACTGACCAAACAGGGCCGCAGCGCTTTTCAGGAGTTGCGCTCGCATGGCACCGAAAACGCCTGGTTGGTGCAGATGGGTCGGGCGGCTATCGACGGCACGTTTGCCGAGTTCCAGTCCAAAGTGCTGGCGTTGGATGTGCGCCTTTCCGGGCTATCTGTCCAGACCGACACTCTGCGCGGCCAGAGCATCGACTTTGCATGGGAAGGCCCCCTGCTGGTGAACGAACGGGAACAGCCCATCACCGGCTTTGCCCACTACGACAGCCCCTACGCTCAAATGGAACTGGGCGCAGAGAAGATGGAACTCCAGTTCCAAGATTTAGTGGTGCGGCTTAATTTTTCGTAACCCACACTGGGTGGTGCGTCAGACTGCCAGCGCACCACCCATCAAACCCCGCTTCGGATCCCACAAAGCCCTCTCATCTGTGGAACAGCCATGACCTACGCAAGCCGCTTCTACAACAGCCGTTGGTGGGTGAGATCAGACGACAGGCTGATTGGCGGCTACAACGCCAACGAATTGCGCTCCTACATTTTCCCCCTTTACACACCGGGCGGTGTGCTGGTAATCCAAGAAGCTCCACCGGATCACCCTCACCACCAGGGCATCTGGGCCGGGCTGGAAATCAACGGTCACGATCTGTGGAACGCGGGTAGCTTTGGCAAAGCCCGCCACCGGCAGACGAATCTTTCCCCTCTGGCCGAAATTGCCCCAACAGTTGATCAAAATGGTGTCATGTTTGCCCACGAAACCGCCTGGGAAACGGAAGACGGAAGACGGCTGCTCAACGAAGAGCGAACCGTCATTTTGCGTGCAAAAGACGACTATACGCAAGTGGAATGGGTTTCGCACTTCCGCTCCTCGGATCGACCCGTAACCCTCGGCCAGACGAAAGAAGCCGGGCTGGCCCTACGCGTACCACCCCACTGGGAGACAGCTTTTGGCGGCGTGATCCGCAACGCGGCAGGTGCGATAGGTGAAGCGGCCTGTTTTGATAGCGACTCCCCCTGGCTGAACATTCAGGGTGCGGCGGGCAACGGGCAACAGGCCGGAATTGTGCTGATACCCCGCAGCCAGCCCTGTCCCTGGTTCA
>JAHEML010000181.1:0-905 GCA_024643705.1 Caldilineaceae bacterium
TATGGCCCCGGCGAACAGCCCCAAACCAAGAGCTTGAGCGAAATTGCTGGGTTGATTGGCCGGGGAGAAGTAGAAAGCATCGATGTCCAAGGGGAAGAGCTAACGGTCAAACTGCGCGGGGTAGAGCAGGCACTTGTCGGTCGCAAAGAAGCCGACATCCCACTCACCCGGACGTTGCAGGGTCTTGGCGTTGATCAGACGAAACTCGCGGCTGTCAAAATCAATATCGTGCCTCCTTCCTCTTCGGGCAATTGGGTGGCGCTGATCATCAACATGCTGCCCCTGCTCCTGATCGCGGGCCTCTTTCTCTTCCTCTTCCGCCAAAGCCAGTCGGGCAATAACCAGGCACTCTCCTTTGGCAAGAGCAAGGCACGTATGTTCACAGGCGACAAGCCAACCATCACATTTGACGATGTGGCCGGTTCGGATGAAGCCAAACAGGAGCTGGAAGAAGTTGTCGAGTTCTTAAAAGAACCCCAAAAATTCATAGCCCTGGGGGCACGCATCCCCAAAGGCGTATTGCTGGTTGGGCCTCCTGGCACAGGTAAAACCTTGATGGCAAAGGCTGTTTCTGGCGAAGCTGGTGTCCCCTTCTTTAGCATTTCTGGCTCCGAGTTTGTCGAAATGTTTGTTGGTGTGGGTGCAAGTCGTGTCCGTGATCTCTTCGAGCAGGCCCGGCGCAACAGCCCCTGTATCATCTTTGTCGACGAGATCGACGCGGTGGGCCGCTACCGGGGCGCCGGGCTCGGCGGCTCCCACGACGAACGCGAGCAGACGCTCAACCAGATCCTGGTCGAGATGGACGGTTTCACGCCAACCGACGCGGTGATCGTCATGGCCGCCACGAATCGACCGGATGTGCTTGATCCCGCCCTGCTGCGGCCTGGGCGATTCGACCGGCACAT
>JAHEML010000181.1:915-7204 GCA_024643705.1 Caldilineaceae bacterium
GGAACCGACACCAATGTCATTCTGATCGCTGCCACCAACCGCCCCGATATCCTGGACCCAGCCCTGCTGCGCCCTGGCCGCTTTGACCGACGTGTGACCATGGACAGGCCCGATCTTTCCGGGCGACGGGCGATTCTTGATGTGCATGTCAAGGGCAAACCTCTGGCCCCAGACGTAGACCTGGACTTGATCGCCCGCCAGACCCCTGGCTTTGTGGGCGCAGACATCGAGAATCTGGTCAACGAATCCGCCATCCTGGCAGCCCGACGCAATCGGCGTTCCATCACCATGGCGGATATGCAGGAATCTATCGAACGCATCGCCATGGGTGGCCCCGAACGGCACAGCCGATTGATCAATCTCAAAGAACGGGAAATAGTCGCCTATCACGAAGCAGGTCATGCGATTGCTATCCACCTGCTCGAACGCACCGATCCCCTGCGCAAAGTGACGATTGTGCCCCGAGGCGATTCCTTGGGCCTCACGCTCAGCGTACCCGAAGCCGACCACTATCTCAACTCACGATCCTATTTTCTGGACAGGATCGTCGTCTCCCTGGGCGGGCGAGTGGCCGAAGAACTGGTCTTCGGAGACATGACCGATGGCGCCAGCGGAGATATCAAAAAGGTGACCCAAATGGCCCGTGCTATGGTTACCCGCTATGGCATGAGCGAGAAATTGGGGCCGTTACAGTTTGGCACGCAAAACGAGAACCTCTTCCTGGGACGTGAAATCTCGGAGCAGCGCGATTACAGCGAAGAAGTGGCCGAACAGGTGGACGAAGAAGTGCGCAGCATTGTGGACAATGCCTACAAGCGTGCCCGGTCGCTGATCGCTGCCCACCGCTCCCAACTGGATGCTGTGGCCAAGGCGCTGCTTGAACACGAGACCCTGCTGGCAGAAGAATTTGTGGCGGTCTTTGAAGGGCGCGCCACAGCCGACGATCTGCCTGATCCCCTGGCTCCTGCGCCTGCATAGAGTTCCGCAGCAGGTCCGCGGCTCATCAGTCGGGCGAAATGACGATAAAGATGATGAGTTGATGAGAGGCCGATCACGCATTGTGATCGGCTTTTCTTATAGCCGACAACGGCTTCTCAAACACCTAAACCTCGCCAACGTCAATTATTTGCACGGTTTTTCCGCAAACACCCTCATGAAACATTGACAAAATATAGGTTTTACGCAATACTGATCCCATTGCGCACTTGTTGACCAACGAGGCCAATCGCCGGTAAAAGAGACACAATTCACACGGATCGATTTTGTGGAAATCGATCCGTGTGAATCCATATAATTGGTGACTGTTCGCTTTTCTTTGCAGCTTCGCGGCACGATTCTCGGAATCAATTCACCTAAATTGTTGCTGGTTATCGTAGGGCGGCTTTCCATAGCCGCCTAGTGGGAAACCGAGTAATGGCAGGTAAAAAACCTGCCCTACGCTGCCATCATGTGTTTGGAAATGCCTATTTTGAACCAAATCAATACCGCGCCGGCCAACTCAATCATCACCGGGTTGATCTGTATAGTTACAACGGAACACGAAAATGATACCGAATCAGTGGTATGCCATCGCAGAAAGCAAGGAAATTAAGAGCGGCAAAGTGACCCCTCTGCGCCGGATCGGTGAGGATTTGGTCTTGTGGCGGGATGATATGGGCAAGCTATCGTGTATGCTCGACCTCTGTCCCCACCGGGGTGCAGCCCTCAGCCGGGGCAAACTCGTGGACGGCTGCATCGAATGCCCGTTTCATGGCTTCCGCTATGACGCAGAAGGTCAAGGCACATTCATTCCGGCCAACGGGGTCAACGCCGAAGTGCCGAAGGTTTTTCGCGTACAGACCTACACAGTGCGGGAAGAACATGGCTTCGTCTGGCTCTGGTACGGGGAAAAACGAGAGAACTATCCGCCCCTGCCCTTCTATGACGATCTGAACGATTCCTTCGTGTACGGTTCCGTGGCCGTCCACTGGAAGTCGCATTACACCCGCTCCATCGAAAACCAGCTCGATGTATCCCACCTGCCCTTTATCCACAAAAACACGATTGGGCGAGGCAACCGCACCCTGGTCAATGGGCCATATGTCACACTGGAAAACGATACAATTTCTGTCTGGGTGGACAACCGGACAGACGACGGCACGCCGCCCACCAAACCAACAAAAATGCCCATGCCCGCGCGTCCACCCCTGCTGATTTTCAAGTTTCCCAACATTTGGCAAAATCGCCTGGGTGACGATTTTCGCATTGTGGCCGCCTTTGCCCCCATCGATGATGAAAACTCCATGGTCTACGTGCGCACCTACCAACGGGTGAAGCGAGCCACCCGCCTGCGCTGGTGGATGGCCCAACTTACCTCTCAGTTCAACCGGGTGGTGCTGCGGGAAGATCAGCGGGTGGTAGAAACCCAGCGCCCCAAAATTGCCGGGCTGGACATCGGAGAACGATTCATCCCCGGAGACCGACCCATCGCTCTCTTTCTCATCCACCGCCGCGCTCTCATCCAGGCTGCGGAGAAGGGTATCAGCCTCTCTGCCGGGCAAGAAGTGGTGGCCGCGGCGGATGCTCAGATTGATTGGAGCGTAGCCGAGGATGGGGAGATTCACCCCAACCTCCCCTACGATCTGCTGCGACGATCCCGCCAAACGCCGATCTCCAACAACTAAAGTCGGCAAAAAACAGACCAGTCCCCATTTGCTTTTTCCGGAGATTGCGTCTATACTTGCATGTCGCGATCGGACTTCGATCGCTGAAAATTCGTTTTGTATTTCCAGATGGTTGCCCGACCAACAATCGGTCGGGTTTTTTGTTGCGACAGAATGGCTCTTGTAGTGTGGGAATGGGCTGGCTGTGACGCAACAAAGGGATGGCCTGAAAAGGCCAGGCGACACAGCGGAACCCGCAAGACACAAGCAGGAGCATACTGACATGAGCAACGAATTTGATCGACTGAATCTACGCGCCGAATTGGTACAAGCCGTAACCGACGAAGGCTACACTGAGCCGACGCCTATCCAGGCCGCTGTTATCCCCGTCCTCCTCTCTGGCAAAGATGTAATCGGCCAGGCCCAGACCGGAACAGGCAAAACCGCCGCATTCTCCCTGCCCCTCTTGCAGGCAATCGAGCCGGGTCTTGGCCCGGTGCAAGGGTTGATTTTGACCCCTACTCGTGAGCTGGCGATGCAGGTCTCCCAGGCTATCTTCACATATGGCAAACACATGGATGCGCGGGTTTTGGCCGTCTACGGCGGACAACCCTATGCCCGCCAGATTTCCCGCCTGAACAAAGGTGTGGATATTGTGGTCGGCACCCCAGGCCGCTTGCTCGACCTCATCCAGCGCAAATCGTTAGACCTGAGCCAAATACGGGTGCTGGTGCTGGACGAAGCCGACGAGATGTTGAGCATGGGCTTCATCGAAGACATTGAAACCATCCTGGCCGAAACCCCCGCCGACCGCCAGACAGCCCTCTTCTCGGCCACTGTGCCGCCGGAGATTCGCCGTTTGGCCGATGGTTATATGCGTAAACCCCAATCTGTCAGCATCGAGCGCGCTCAACTTACTGTCGCATCCACCGACCAGCGCTACTACCTGGTCAACGAGAGCGACAAAGTGGCCGCGCTGACCCGCCTGCTCGAAGTTGAAGAGATCAGCCGCGCCCTCGTCTTTGCCCGCACCCGGGTGGGCACGGGCGATCTGGCAAGCCAACTCTCTGCATTGGGCTACCCTGCCGAAGCCCTGCATGGGGACATGGGCCAGGATGAACGGGAGCAGGTGTTGGCCCGCTTTCGGGGTGATCGGGTGAATGTGCTGGTCGCCACGGATGTGGCCGCGCGAGGGTTGGATATCGACGACATTTCCCACGTTTTCAACTTCGACTTACCCCCCAACCCCGAAGTGTACGTACACAGGGTGGGGCGCACAGGCCGGGCCGGCAAAAGCGGTGTGGCTGTCACCCTGCTAGCCCCGGCAGAGCTGTGGCGTTTACGCCGGATCGAGGGCTACACCAAGCAACTGGTGGGCAAATCTACCCTGCCCACCGTCGCCGAGATCGTCGCTCGGCGCGAGACTCTGTTGCTGCAAAAAGTCGGTGTTTGGTTGAACCGGGATCGTGCCCGTCGCGAGCGGGAAATGGTGGAGCAGCTGGTTGCCGAAGGTCACGACCCCCTGGATGTGGCAGCAGCGGCGCTCAAACTGGCGAGCGGCACAGAAAGTGGTCGCCCGATTGCCCCAGTGCAGGAGGTACAAGAGGGTCGTTCTCGCAACAACCGTCAGGAACGCATGTCAGCGCCTCGCAGCCGCGGCCAACGCTGGTCCACCGATTCCCACGAGAAGGGGATGGTGCGCCTAAGTTTGAGCGCAGGCAAAGTGCAGGGGTTGCGGCCAAACGATATTGTCAGCGCCATTGCCCGTCATGCCCAGATTCCGGGCCGAGCCATTGGGGCTATCCACATCCGCCCCGAGCAGACATTCGTGGATGTGCCGGAGCATCTTGTTTCCAAGGTGCTTGATGGGCCATCCAGCTATCGCATTCATCGCAGCGATGTAACGGTCGAACGGGCGTAACGACCCTCCGGTCGAATCAAGTTGTAAAGCAAAAAAGAGAGGAGCATCGGAAAATTCCGATGCTCCTCTCTTTTTTGCCAGTTGGCTTTGCTCCATAAGATTAGGTGCTGGACAGGCGCGCTTCGCGGAAGGTGACCAAACGGCGCCGCTTCTCTTCCCACAACACAAGCGACATGGTCTTCAGGCTTTGGCCCAGAGTCAAATGAACTACCTCTTGCAAAGCCGGGTTCTCGTCGTGGCAGGCTTGCAGCCGATAATTGGGGATGCGCGGGCTGAGGTGATGGATATGATGGAAGCCGATATTGCCGGTGAACCATTGCAGGATACGGGGTAGTTTGTAATACGAGCTACCGTGCATGGCAGCCAGGGTATAGTCCCACTCTTGGGTATATTCCCAATAGGTGCGCTCGAACTGGTGTTGCACGTAGAACATCCATGTGCCCACGCTGGATGAAATAATCGTGATGGGCAGTTGAATCAGTAGCATGGCTTGCCAGCCGATCAGCCAAGCGATTGTGCCGTACACCAGCAGCAACGCCACATTGGTCCACCAGACCGATGCCCGCTCGTGGCGCTTCCACTTGTCCTGACCGGGCATGGCAAAACGCTGGAGCAGAATAAAGTTAACAGCGGGCGCGATCACAAAGAGGAAGAAGGGGTTGCGGAAGATGCGGTAGACCAATTTCTTGCTCTTGGGTGCGCTCTGATATTCGTCCACTGTCAGCGTCCAAATGTCGCCAATGCCTCTTTCTTCCAACTGCGCGTGGTGAGCGTGATGGATGGCATGGCTTTTGCGCCAGTAGAGATAGGGGGTAAAGGTGAAAAGACTGCACACGGTTCCCACCGCATGATTAAAGCGCTTGGCTTTGAAAAAAGAGCCGTGGCCACAGTCGTGTTGAATGATGAAAACCCGCACGGTAAACCCTGCCGCGGGCAGTGCCAGCAGGAGCGTGAGCCAATAGCCCACCGAGAGGCTAACGTACATCAGCACCCACGTGATCAGCAGCCCTCCGAACGAATTGATGATCTGCCAAACGGCTTTATTCACATCGGGTTGATGATATTGGGCAACCAACTTGCGCCAATTGGCATAGGGCGTGTTCGGGGTCTCTGTGGTTTTGTTCGTTTTTGTCGTTTGCATGACTGGTGTCATAATCTCTTCAAATTCCTTTTGGTTAGGTTTTCACACATTTTATGTCTCCTCATCGAGTATCAGTTTGCGCTGTTCGGTGGATAATTTCTCCGACCCATCCCGCAAGATGGAACGCTCGGCTTCATCACGTTTCTCGTACAGAAAACCAAAGACAGCCCGTGGCTCTTTTTTGCTGGCTTCGCGCAGTGCCCAGCCCACGGCTTTGCGCACAATCGGCGCGTCATCCTGGAGCAGATGGGAGCAGATTTGCAGGGTTGTGGCTACGTTGGAGCGCCCCTTCTGGTTGAGTGCAGCCGCAGTCGCCACGGTAAAGCGTCGCCGCCAGGGATTAGGAGAGCCGGTCCAATCCACCAAATCGGAGATCCGACGGGGGTTTTCGGCCACAAGTGCAGCGCCGATTCCCATTGCCAACTGATCACAGATTTCCCAATCGGCCACCAGCTTGATCCAGCGATCGACTGCCGCCCACAGCGAGCTGGCTGGCTCTTTCTTCAGAGTCGCCGCCAACCAGAAGAGTGTACAGAGTACCTCTTCCCGGCAGCGATCGGCAAAGGCCAGATCAGTCAGCGAAAT
>JAHEML010000182.1 GCA_024643705.1 Caldilineaceae bacterium
CGGATAGCTACGCCGTGGACAATCTGGCAGTTTCCCATCCACCCGCCCCGCTTCAATTGCAAAAATATATGCAGGCCGACCAGCTCTTTTTGCGGGATGCTAATTGGTCGCCAGATTTGCCCACCAGTGCACGAAGCATCGATACCATCTACACCAGGGACAAAGGGGCACAGGTGGATGGGATTATCACTGTGGACTTGCGCTCGGTGGAGCTGATTATTGGCGCGCTGGGGCAAGTGAAGGTAGAGGGGCTGGATATGCCCATCACCAGCGAAAATGTGCTTCAGACCATGAAGGACCTGTGGGGAGTCACGCCGACGGGTGATCAACGGGGCAATTTTATGGAATGGCTGCAGGGACGCAAAGACTTTATGCCCACCATTGCCCAGGCAATCCTCACAAGACTGAAGGCAGGTCGTTTTAACTATTTCTCCCTGGCTAGGGCTGCACAACAATCCATGGCAGAACGGGCGGTGCAGATTTGGGTGCGCGAGCCGTCTGTGCAGGCACAGTTACACGCCTGGGGCTGGGATGGGGGGCTGAGTCCCCAGGCTAATGCAGATTATGTGGCGCTTGTGGACTCAAACCTGGGCTTCAATAAAGTAGACGCAGTGGTAGAGCGTTCGCTGGATTACCGGGTCTTCTGGCTGGATGGCCCAACCCAACCCGCTACGGTGCAGGCCATCATCACCTACGCACACACCCAACCTGTTCCTGGCCTGGACGAATGTGTGGTGGAATCTGTCTATGGCAAGACCTATGATGATATGACCATGCGCTGCTATTTCGATTATGTGCGTCTGTTTGCGCCCCGTGGCAGCGAACTGATCAGCGTGTTGGGGGTGGACGAGGATTCGATTGTCAGCCGGCCCGGAGAGATGGGAACACAGATATTTGGTGCCTATTTTGCACAAAAACCGGGCAGCACCCATCAGGTGACATTCACCTATCGCCTGCCCGATACCATCCAACAAGCTGGCTACCGATTGGTGATCCAGCGCCAGTCGGGTTCCGGGCCGCTGCCGATTCGGTGGCAGGTGGGCGAGCAGGCGTTTTCTGGCACGTTGACCCAAAACACATTTGTGTGGGAACAACCCTCAGAGTAGCAACCAGAGCGTCAGACCGAAGCGTCCAGGAGCGCGGGAAATACTTCGCCGCTTGGCCCTCGAAGAACAACATCGGCCCAAGACGAAAGCGGGCTGGGTTCCAGATTGATCTCGATCAATCGTGACCCGGCCCGTTTTGCAATCAATGGCAATTGGGCCGCCGGATAGACAAGCCCACTTGTGCCCACTACCAGCAACACACCGCACGCCGATACAGCCTCCAACGCTGCGGCCAACGCGTCTGCGGGCAAACTTTCGCCAAACCAGACGACCCCAGGACGCACTGGGCCGCCGCAGGCTTTGCAGATGGGCGGCGCGGGTGCGCGGCGTTCTTCTGCTGACAGGGTGTGGGCTGTGCCGCACTGATGACAATGGAACTGGGCAATGTTGCCGTGCAAATGGATCACATGTGTGCTGCCAGCCCGCTCGTGAAGGTCGTCCACGTTCTGGGTGATCACCGGAAAGCCAGGCCAGCGTTCCTGCATGTGTGCCAGTGCCAAATGGCCCTTGTTGGGTTGGGCTTGCTCCACAGCGGTCAACCGCGCCATGTACCAGCGCCAGACCAGACCGGGATCGTCCCTAAACCCTTGGGGCGATGCCAGCCGTTGAGGATCATAACGCGCCCAAAGCCCCGTTTGCGCGTCGCGAAAGGTGGGCACGCCAGATTCGGCGCTGACCCCCGCGCCGGTGAGACAAGCGACAGAAGGCGCAGCGCGCAGTATATCCGCGGCGACTCGGAGAGAAGGTTCCATGGTATGCAATCTCCAATCTCCCAATCTCTGCTCGGCAGAAATCCCCAATCTCTAATCCCTCAATCTCCCGCCCCTAACCATTATGCACCGATTCTCTTGAGCCGCCCGGCATGGCCCATGGCCTGGGGGACTAGGTTGGTGGCATGAAAGATGCCCAGTCCGCCATTGGCGCAGGCTCGTTCGCCAAAGGTTGTGTTGGTGTCGGGCATTGCCCGGGGACTCCAAAGGAGCGTTGGCACGGGGTGAAAGCTGTGGCTGCGCATTTTGGCAGGGGTGCTGTGGTCACCTGTGACAATCACTGCACCGGGCTGTAAAGCCAGGATACGGGGCATGATAGCATCCACGGCTTCGATTTCGTGGACTTTGGCCGCAAAGTTGCCGTCTTCGCCGTAGCTGTCCGTCTTTTTGACGTGAATGAAGAAGAAATCGTAATCGTTCCAGGCTTGCTCCAGGGCGTCGATTTCGTGGGTGGGTCTGTCGCCATCAAAGTCGATCACGTCCATCCCCACCAGGCTGGCGACACCTTTGTACATGGGGTAGACGGCGATGGCTGCGGCTCTCATGCCGTAGATGTCGGGAAAGCGGCGCAGGCCGGGGTCTTTGGCTAGCCCGCGCAGGTTGAGCGAATTGGCTTTCGGCTCGTCGGCAATGGCCCGGCGTGCCGCCTCTACCCAGCGATTGATGAGCCGGGCGCTACGTTCACCTTCCACGCTGCCGCTGGTGTCGGTGACAGGCAGGGGATGCTTGCCTGTGGACAGGGGGTCGGTTTCGGTCAATTCGCCGTCCAACCCTTCGCCTCGAAGCACCAGCACAAAGCGGTGCTCCTTCACTGGTTCCACAAATATCTGAACACCTTCGTCTGCCAGCAGATCACCCGTGGCCGCTTGCAGTTTGGCACAGAGCCGCACGCATTCGTCCGAGCCAATGCGCCCTGCCCGCCTGTCGGTGATCAGCCCATCGGCGTCGGCGCTGGCAAAATTGCCTCTGGCCGCAATGTCGTTCGCTGTGAGGCGAAAGCCAATGCCCAGGGCTTCGAGTACGCCCCGCCCGATCTCGTAGCGCACGGGGTCGTAGCTAAAGAGGCTGAGATGGGCTGGCCCGCTACCTGGCTCGATGCCAGGGCGGATGGGCACACTCAGGCCAGTTGTCCCGGTGGAGGCCATGTGGTCCAGGTTCGGTGTGGCGGCTGTTTCCAGCTCGGTCAGCCCGTCGGCTTCCAGGGGCAATCCGCCCAGGCCGTCCATCACCAATAGGACAATTTTGTCGCCGGGCTGATTTAGTTCAGCCATGAGATCAAATTCTGTAAAAACAGTTGACATTGGGTTACTCTCCAAGGTGTTGGGGCAAAAACAGCCATAAATTGTCGATATTGCTACAAGAAGTATATCAAAATTGTGGGAAAAGGCTGTACCAGACCAATGAAAAAGAGACGGAGAGTGTCGACACTCTCCGTCTCTTTTGTGTACACCAGGTGCTCTTTGTTAAGGCTAGGCTAGAGCTATTTCTGTCTTGGGATCAAAGATGTGGGCGTTAGCCATGTTGACAGCCAAGGTTACTTCGTCGCCCAAACTTACCCGCACACGGGGATCAACGCGGGCGATGAACTGCTTGTCATCCTTGGACATGAGATAGAGGAAAATCTCGTTGCCCATCAACTCGGTAACATCGACCTTGGCGGTCATGTCCGATTCCAGGATGTTGGGTGGTGCATAGTTCTTGGAATGGATATCTTCGGGGCGAATGCCAAAAACGACCTGCTTGCCTGCATACGCGCGCCACTCAGGAACTTTTTCGTTAGGTACTTCCAGGCGGAATCCGCCGGTGTTGATCTCTAGTTTTCCGTCGCTTTCGACCAGGGTAGCATCGAAGAAGTTCATGCTGGGGCTACCGATAAAGCCACCCACGAAGACGTTGGCTGGGTTGTCGTACAGATCTTGGGGCGAATCGATCTGCTGAAGGATACCATCCTTCATGACTGCGATGCGGGAGGCCATTGTCATGGCTTCGACCTGATCGTGGGTCACGTAGATGAAGGTGGTTGCCAGTCGGGTGTGCAGTTTGGAGATGTTGGCGCGGGTCTCGACGCGTAGTTTGGCGTCCAGGTTGGAGAGTGGCTCGTCGAAGAGGAAGACGGCGGGTTCGCGCACGATGGCACGGCCCACGGCCACGCGTTGGCGCTGACCACCGGAAAGCTGCTTGGGCTTGCGATCCAGCAGTTGCTCGATGCCCAACAGGCCAGCGGCTGTCTTCACCCGTTCGGAAATCTGCTCTTTGGGTGTCTTGCGCAGTTTCAGGCCAAAGGCCATGTTGTCGTAGACGCTCATGTGGGGGTAGAGGGCGTAGCTCTGGAAAACCATCGCGATGTCCCGATCTTTGGGCGGCACATCGTTAACGACGCGATCACCGATCAGAATTTGACCATCGCTGATTTCTTCCAGACCGGCCAAGAGGCGCAGGCTGGTGGTCTTACCACAACCAGAAGGCCCAACAAAGACGAGAAATTCTTTGTCTTCGACCTCGATCGAAAGATCGTTTACCGCAACAACATCGCCGAAGCGCTTGTAGACATGTTCAAATGTTACACTGGACATTAGGTTTGTTTGCTCCTTTGAAGAAAAGTTAGTGCTTGATAGCTGGCAGAATTTTTCGGTCACCCTATCTGTGGCGAGCAATCGTCCAAAACAGAATTGGTGGGTCTCGATGCCTATACCGTCCAGCTAAAAAGCTCGTCAGTGGTCTACCCAAATGGGCGTGGATAATGCTCTGCTTTCAGATGCCGAACCAAACCGAGGTAGGCTGGGGAGAGCAGAGACACAGGAAGCACGGCAGGATGGCTGGTCCCAGGCGATTGAGCAATGGTTTCCTCTCTGTAACGGTGGAAATATCGATGGGAAATAGATGTACTATCGGCTGTCGGGGGGGACAGAGGTGTTGAGTATAGCATGGCGGATAGTTGTTGGCAAGTCGGATTTTGTAGCAAATTCGGACGGCTGCCCAGTTTTCTAAGGACGCCCAGGACCATGGTGCGGGACATGGTGCGGGAAGGCTTCTCTTGCCCGTGTGCAAGCGTTTGGCCAACGTTTTATCAATGGCAGGCTGCCGCTTGCGCAACGCAACCTGTTGTGCCCTGATAGAAGTGGCTTTTGTTTCGTCAGGCTTTAGGATGTCCGATACAATTCTGCTAAAATACGCGCTATGAATCGTATCTTTGCTAATCGCCCCCCTTTTACATATTTCTCTGGCTCCCATCTTGTTCCAATCCTGATCTGTTTGTTGGCTTGGTCATTGATTATTGCCCAGCCATCTGTTGCCCAGGCAGACGAAGACCTGAGCCAACTCTCCGCCGATGGTGAACGAGCGGCATTGCTCATCAACCAATTGCGGGCAGACGCAGGCTTGGCCCCGCTGCGTGTTCATCCCCTGTTGACATTGGCTGCCAATCTGCACATTCAAGATATGACATCAACCGGTGTCTATGGGCACTACGGCAGCGACGGTGCTTCGGTCCATCAGCGTATTGCCAGGGTTGGGTATACGACAAATGGTTGGAACGGTGAGAATTGGGCTGTATCGGAGACTGTGGATAAATCGGTTGGTTGGTGGATGACCGATGCCCCCCACCGGGAAAATGTGCTGAATCGATCCTACACAGAAATGGGTATTGGTGTCGCGCCCCATCCGTTGGGGTGGGGATTGATTTTGGTGGTCGATTTTTCCACAGGGAGTGCGGGCGGGGTTGGCGGCTATGTTCCGGGGGACGGACAAGTTGCTGCGCCCAGCGAGATATTTACAGCCCAGGCAATCGCTGCGGTCCCTGTGGCCGATTCTGGTGTGCGCTATCGGGCTGTTGCCGGGGACACTCTCTTTTCGATTGGGCTACGCTATGGGGTTGACTGGCAGTCGATGGCTCAATTGAATGGTCTGGGCGAGCACACTGTGCTTTCGATTGGCACGGAACTACGTATTCCGGCCACAGGAGCCTCGGCTGAAAACACCGGGGCCGCTGAAACCCGCCAACTCTCGCGGCAATACACGGTTGCATCTGGGGATACCCTGCTGGGCATTGCCCTCCGCTTCGACATTCAATGGCAGGCATTGGCCGCGGCCAATGGGTTGGGTGAGTCGTCGCTGTTGCAGATCGGCGAGCAGTTGACCATCCCAGGTGCGACAGAAACACCCGGGATAGAAACACCGGTGCAGGCGGCGCCCCCTGTCATCCGCACCCACACAGTCCAATCCGGCGAAACTATTTGGGTGATTGCGGCCCGTCGTGGGGTGGATTGGCGTGCGCTCTTGCGGGTGAATGGGATGAGCGAGCAGTCCTATCTCCAAATCGGGCAGGTGTTGACCCTGCCCTAAGGTAAACCCCTAGCGTAATCCCCGGTGATCCTCCGCCATTTGCGCCAAAGCGACCAGCTGGTCGGGGGTACCCAATGCGATCATCACATCGCCACCCATCAACACAAAGTCGCCGCCCAAGCTGGTAAATGTCTTTCCTCCGGGGCGGCGCACAGCCAGAATATTGGCCCCCGTGCGTTGACGAATGTCACTCTTGGAGATGGATTTGTCTTTGACCGGAGAATCCTCGCTCACCTGAATCTCTTCGATGAGCATCTCCACTTGCCCCCGCCGCATAACAACATCCATAAATTCAACCACATTGGGGTGCATAAGCTGGCGGGCCATGCGATGGCCGCTGATGGAATAGGGGTTGATCACATGATCAGCGCCTGCAATGCGCAGTTTGCGCTCGTTTTCCTGGGTATTGGCCCTGGAGATGATCGTCAATTTGGGGTTGAGTGTACGAGCCGTTAGGGTGACAAAAACGTTGTCGGCATCTTCGGGCAGACAAGCACACAGGCCCGCAGCACGCTCAATTCCCGCCTCAATCAGGATCGAATCCTCGGAGGCATCGCCTACCACAGTCAGAATGCCCGCGGCTTCCAATTCCTCAAAGCGTTCAATGGAACGGTCAATCAGAACGGTTTCCACATGGCTGTGGGAGAGTTCTTGGGCCACTTGGGTTCCCACACGCCCATACCCACAGACAATGTAATGATTTTCTAATTTGCGAATGCGATTTTCCATGCGTTGCCTCTGTAAAACGCCTCGAAGTTCACCAGCTACAATATAGTCGGCCACGCTGCTGAATGTGTAGGCAGCAGCGCCCACGCCCGACACGATCAACATAGCTGTAAAAAGCCGGCCCGTGTCGCTGATTGCTCGAATTTCACCAAAGCCTACAGTACTGATGGTGATGACTGTCATGTAAAAGGCATCGATCAGCGGCCACCCTTCCAGGACGATATAGCCGATGGTTCCCAC
>JAHEML010000183.1 GCA_024643705.1 Caldilineaceae bacterium
GGAGGGGCTGACTGCTCTGGTCGATACACACCTGATTTTTCAGATTCAGGACGCACCATCCGGTCCCCGCTATGGGATGCTGGAAACCATTCGGGAATTCGGGTTGGCCCAGTTGCAGCAGAAGAACGAACTGGCAGCAATGCAACGACGGCATACTGACTATTTTCGAGAATTGGTTGTACGTCTGAAACCCGAAACACGGACGCATAAGAGTGTGCAAACCCTTGCGTATCTGCATCTGGAATACCCTAACATCCGGGTGGCCCTAGCCGGGGCTATCGGCCAGAAAAATGTGGAAATTTGTCTGTCATTTGGCGGTGATCTGCTGGACTTTTGGAATCGATACCAGCAGACGGATGCCCAGGGCTATCTCGATCAGATTCTTGCGGTCGCGGAAGATGCGCAGCCGTCTGTTTCCTATGTCCATACACTGGTCAGCGCTGGCTATATGGCCTTTGTATTGGGCAAGCAGCCCAGAGGACGGCCTTTCTTCGAACGCGCCATTGCCATGGATCAGGCGATCGGAGAGCAAGGCAACGTAGTCACAATGGGGATTGCTTATGGTTTACTTGCCAGATATCAGGAATATGCAGGGGAATACGACGCTGCCAATATCAGCCTGGAAGCTAATTTAGAACGTGCATACAAAGCAGAAGACGAGTGGAATTTGGCGATAATACTTGTGAATAGAGGGAACGACGTGGCCCGCCGGGGACAATTCGAGAGAGCCGCTGCGCTGATCGACGAGGGATTGGCCCTCTTCCGCCGTATTGGCGATCCATGGGGCATCGGCATCGCTCTCTTTCGTCGGGCCGTCCTCTACCGGATGACGGGGGACTTTGCCCAGGCCAAGCACTACTTTGGGGAGGTCATAGAACTCGGCAAAGAAGCCAGCGATGGCGGCCACACCCATTCAGCAAAGATGCATCTGGCTATGATTGCGGGGGCCGAAGGGGATGATAGAACGGCAGCCCAGTTATTGTTGGAGATATTGAAAGATGTCCTCGATCCAGCCCTGTCGACTAGAGCGGTTGAAGTGCTGGGCATATTGGCGCAGCTTACCGCTAAAAACGCTCTCTATGCGGACGCTCTCAAATGTGCTGGCGTTGTCGCCAATTTTTATGCGCAACGCAATCTCGTGCTTCCCCTCATTGAAAAACGCGAGCAGGAAGAAGTGATAGCCCTGGCCCGCAGCCACCTCTCCGCAGAAGCAGCCGACGCCGCCTGGCAGACCGGCGAAAGTATGCGCATGGAAGACGCCGTTGCCTATGCGGAAAGAATCCTCCTGTCGATGTCCCAACTGCCCACGGCAACCGGATAATGTTAACGATCCAATTGTTGGGCCAATTTGAGATAGCCCTGGACGGCCAGCGCGTGGACCTACCCACCCGGGCCGCCGAGAGTCTGGCCGCGTGGCTCGTCCTGCATCCCGGCCCAGCCCACCGCCGGGAGATGCTGGCGGGCATCCTATGGCCGGAAAGTGATGAGAGTAACGCGCGCAGCCAGCTCCGACACGCGCTCTGGCGGCTACGTCGGGCCATCCCAGACGACTACCTGCTGACAAATCACCGCACCATCGGCTGGAAGGCCGACGCACCCTATACCCTGGATGTGGACGCGCTGTGCAGCGACAGCGACACTATCGAGGGAAGCGCTGCGGCAGCAAATTCTTACCAGGGCGAACTCTTGCCCGGCTTTTACGACGATTGGGTTGTGCGCGAACGGGAACGGCTGGCCGGAGTCTACGAAACCCATATGACCCGCCTGCTGAAACTCTTGGTGGCCGCAGGCCACTGGCAAGAAGCCATCGACTGGGCCGAAAAGTGGATTGCCCAGGGGCAAACCCCGGAACCAGCCTACCGCACGTTGATGTGTGCCCACGCCAACAAGGGCAATAGCACCGCCGCCCTGGCCGCCTACCAACGCTGCACCGACGCCTTGAAGCGGGAACTGGACGTGCCGCCTTCGCCAGAGACGACAGCGCTCGCCGACGCCATTCGCAATTCATCATTCACCATTCACAATTTACGATTCCCGTCTCCCCAATCACCCAATCTCCAATCTCCAATTACCGGTTCCCCACCCTCCAACCTCCCCGCGGCCACCACACCTCTTGTCGGCCGCGAGATAGAAGTAGCTCAGCTCACCGCCCTCCTCACATCGCCTGACCACCGGCTTGTAACGATCACCGGGCCGGGCGGCATAGGCAAAAGCCGCCTGGCCCTGGCCGCGGGCCACGCTGTGCTGTCGGCCTTCCCCGATGGCGTCTTCCTGGTTAGGTTGGTGGCCCTAACCAGTGCCGACGAAATCCCCCGCGCGGTGGCCGATGCCCTGGGCTACCTCTTCCAGAGCGATGGCCGCTCTCAGCACCAGCAAGTGACCGACCTTCTACAAAGCAGACAACTGCTGCTGCTGCTGGACAACTTTGAGCATGTGCTGGGCGGGGCCGAATTTGTCGTCGCACTGCTGGAAGCCGCACCAGACCTGCATCTGCTGATTACCTCCCGCGAGCGGCTGCGGCTGAGCGCGGAGACGATCTTCAGCTTGGAGGGTCTGACATATCCGGCGAAGGACGCGCCAACGAATGGAGCGGAGACGTACACGGCGTTGGAACTCTTTGCCCAGAGCGCGGGACGGGTGCTGCGGGACTTCGCCCCCGTCGCCGCCGACTGGTCCGCGATAGCCAGCATCTGCCGTCTGGTCGGGGGCGCGCCGTTGGGCGTCATTCTGGCCGCCAGTTGGGTGGAACACTTATCCCCTGCTGACATTAGCGGCGAAATCGCGGCCAACATCGATCTGCTCGGCCAGGAACTACAAGATTTGGAGCCGCGCCATCGCTCCTTCGAAGCGGTATTTGCCCAAAGCTGGCAGCGGCTTTCCCCGTCAGAACAGCAAGCATTGATGGGTATGTCCATCTGTGCGGGCGGCTTCGACCGGGCCGCGGCCCAAGCCATCGCCGGGGCTGGTCTACCTGTGCTTTCCCGGCTGGTCGACAAGAGTCTGCTCTCGCGGGTAGACGAAGGGCGCTACGATCTCCACGAACTGATCCGCCAGATGGCCCGGCGCAAAGTGCAGGAGGCGGGACAGGAGGAGGAAGCGCTGAGACTGCACAGCCGCTATTTTCTACGCTTTGTGGTCGAACAGAAAGCACGGCTGAAGGGCGGCCAGCAGGAGGCGGCTGTGGAGAGTTTGGCCGGGGAGCATGAAAATGTGCGAGCAGCCTGGGGCTGGGCAGCGCAGACGGGAGAGATCGAACTGCTCTCCGGTGCGCTGGAAGGGCTGGGCATCGCCCTCAATCGGCCCGGCCAGTGGGAGGAGGGCGCGGCGCTGATGGCCCGCGCCCTGGACGCGCTCCCTGCCCCGTCCACAACCGAGACGCGGCTGCTGCGGGCCGGGCTGCTGGTCTGGCACGCCATCTTCCTGAGCGAGACGATGCAACTGGAGCCATCCCAGGTTCGCTTCGACCAGGCAACGGCCCTGCTCGACGATCCTATCCTGGCCGCCGCGGAGAAGCGCCCCCTGCTGGGGCTGATCGCCTTGTACAGCAGTGGCCCCGCCATCCTCTATCGCCGACCGGAACAGGTGATTGCAGATCGACAACGGGCCGCCCGGTTCTTTGAAGAGTTGGGTGATATGTGGTGGCTGGTGCGCGCCCAAACAGCCGTTGGGGGTCTGGAATATAGCATGGACCTCTACTCCCAGGCAGAAGAACGCTATAGTTCCCTGCGTCAGATCGCCCAGCAGACTGGCGATGTCATCGCTCTATCCGAAATCCTGAATCATCTGAGCCTGCTGCTGGAATATGCCGGGCGCTTTTCTGAAGCAGAAGCGGCGGTAGAAGAGTGGCGCAGGCTGCCCATACGCCGCCCACACCGTTTTAGCCATTGGGACCGGACGGCCTGGGTTGCCTTCTGCGCAGGACGTTTTCAGGACGCGCTGGATGGCTTGCTCGATCCATTTCCTGGCGAGCTGAATTCGGTTCTCCCCCCGGAACGCAACCAAATGGGCATCAATGGACTGGCCCGCGCCCACAATCACCTGGGCAATTTTGAACAGGCCTACGAGTTGGCATCCTATGCCCAGGAGCTATGGGTGAAGGTCTATGGTGAGGAGAATCTCTACTTTCTGCGCACTGTCGGGATGGCCCTGCTGGGGCAAGGCAAGGCAAAGGAGGCCGAAGCCATCCTCACCCGGCGGCGCAGACAGGAACAGGCGGAATCGGATGGCACTTTCTCCCTGGCGGGCCTTTTTGCGGATGAGGCTTATCCTTTTCTGGCGCAAGGCGATGTGGCCGCGACCCGTCGCTGTCTGCGGCAGGGGTTGGAAAATGCCCAGCGGTTGGGGAGCTTCCGTTTTGCCGTACAGGCTCTGCCCGCGGCTGCGCTCCTCTTGGCCGGGCAGAAGCGGCTGGAAGAGGCGGCTTTTGTCTATGGGCTGATCCAGCGCTACCCCTACCTGACCAACTCCCGCTGGTACGCCACCGTCGCCCTGGACCGGCTAGCCGAACTCCTCGCGCCCCTGCCGTCGGATGTGCGCGCCGGGGCAGAAAAGCAGGGAGCCTCGTTAGATTTGCCTAAGATGACAGAATGGCTACTAGCAAAACTCGAAGCGCCAGCTTGAGTACATCATAAAGCATATTTTGTAGGTGCTGATTTTAACGCACAATCAACCGAAATGCCGTCGATTCTCGCAACAAGAATGGGTGCTTTATGCTTGCGCTGCTACAAGCAGCGCCTACGATATCCATCAAACGTATTCTGCGAGACATCAACCTATAGCCCATACTCCTCCGCCAACCACGCCCGCCAGCCAGCCTCGAACACCTCTGCCGAGACGCCGTAGACAGCCGGGATGAGGGTACCCCAGTTATCGTAGGAAGAGAGTGCACCCAGCAGACGGGCCAACGAATCCCGCCCGTAGCGCTCGGTAGTGTAGTCGTACAAGAGAGCAACGGACACGGCAACTGCCTTGCCCGCCATAGGTATAGATGGTGTGTACTGGTCATCCAGAGAATCTTTTGGAGGGAAAATGGGCGCGATTTCCTCCAACGTAATGGGAAATGGGACAGCACTGGGGAGAAAATAGCCCGATTGATCGCAGCCCACAGGAATTTCGAATGCCAATGGTGAGAGCCGCCAGGCAGCAAAGACCCGACAGATGTCAGCCACTTCATCAAGGCTCAGCCCCTTCCCTACAGGATCGCCCAGCCATCCAACAATGCGCCTTTTGCCCACGGACAGCGGGCCGTCGCCATCCCAGAGCAGCCACAGGCGCAGACCACTCAACAGCGGAAACCAGCCATAGGGAACGGCGTACTCCTTCGCCACATCAAGCGCGGCCCGATCCGCCAGCGCCGCCAGCCAGCTCTGGTGCAGCATATCCGCTTGGCTCCGAGAGAAAAAGAGCGGCTGGTCGCGGGGCGATGGCAGCAAAACCCGCCCGTTTCCATCGTCCCACTCTATGCGGGAGCCAGCCACCAACACCAGTACAAGCCTTCCATCCGGTGCGGCCTGTCCGTGGTGGGGGCGCAGGCCGACAAGAGCCATACGCTCCGCATACAGGGCATCCATTTCCGCGCCATGTAGCGCAACCACCGAAGCATCAGTCCCGGTGGTGAGAAAGCGCAAATACTCACTACTGAAGCTGACGCGCGCGCTGGCAGCTAACTGATCCGCGCTCATCAGTGCAGGCCCAATGTGCCAGGGCTGAGGTTTGCCGAGCCAGCGGTCCAGCCCATCCCATGTGGCGTAGTGCACTAGGAGCACGGCTAGCAGCAGAATGGACACCAGGCTGAACAGACGCGCACGCGCCAGCCCGTCGCCAGATACGGCTTCGTCCACCTGGCTGTTCTCATCCTTGTCAGGAAGATCCTCTGACAAAATCCGCCATTCCACGGCCACAGGCGCCGCCTCGTTCCCTGCCCGTGATGGGTCTGTCATCGTTCAGAATTTCTCCGTCAGTCGAGTTGCCAAATTCCACAGGTTGGGGATAATGACAGCAAGGAGCCGTCGCCCCCTTGCGCGCGCCCTGCACGCCCCATTCTATCCATCCCCACCATCACCACAGGAGAGTCCAATGAAAATCATCGACGTTCAGCCCATTTTCGTGGATCGCTATCTATTTGTCCAGGTCAAAACCGACGCGGGCATCACTGGCCTGGGCGAGTCGGGCGCGTGGGGCTTTTTGGAGGCATCCGCCGGTGCTGTGCAGACCTTCAAGCGCTATTTGATGGGACAAGACCCCATGCGCATCGAGCACCATTGGCAGTACCTCTACCGCTGGAGCCACTTTCGGGGCGCGGCCATCATGGGGGCACTCAGCGCCATCGACATCGCCCTGTGGGATATTGCGGGCAAACACTTTGGCGTGCCCAGCTATCAACTACTAGGCGGCAAAGTCCGGGACAAGGCCCGGGTCTACTATCACGTCTTTGGTGAGACAAAAGAGGAACTGATTCAGGGCTGCATCGACGCCAAATCCCAGGGCTTTACCGCCGTCGGCCATCTGACCCCTTTTCTGGACGACAGCCGAGACATTCCCTATTTCAAAACCCACGTAGACCGGATGGAAGATGCAATTGATACGGTACGCGCCTATCGTGAAGCCGTGGGCAAGGATGTGGACCTCTGCATCGAAATCCACCGGCAGCTAACGCCCAGCGAAGCAGTTGTGCTGGGTCGGGGCATCGAACCCTATCACCCCTTCTTCTACGAAGACCCGGTGACCCCGGACAATCTGGACGAAATGGCTCTGGTTGCGTCGAAGATCGGCATTCCCATCGCCACGGGAGAGCGTATCCACACTATTTGGGAGTTCCAGGCGTTGCTGCAACGGGGTGCGGTGCAGTTTGTGCGCCCGGATGTCTGCATGGTGGGCGGATTAAGCCATGCCAAGAAGATCGCAGCCCTGGCCGAGGCCTTTCACGTGCAGGTGGTCCCCCACAATCCTCTCAGCCCTGTCAGCACAGCGGCCTGCATCCAACTGGCCGCCTGCATCCCCAACTTCGCCCTACAGGAATATCCCATCGGCGAAAACGCAGCGCCCAAGAACGAGATCGTCAAAAGCGCATTGCGCCTGGAAGATGGCTTCCTGATCATCCCCGACGCGCCGGGCATTGGCATCGAGCTGGCCGAAGGCGCAGCCGAACGCCACCCCTATCGG
>JAHEML010000184.1:0-2676 GCA_024643705.1 Caldilineaceae bacterium
CGAAGTTATCTTGTAGCCAGGCAGGCCATTGGGGCAGACGATCTGCCGACAGGTTGAACGACAGCTGCCCCAGCAACTCCATCACTGAATAGATGGTGATCGCGGGTTCATGGGGTCGAACAGCTTCCAAAAACTGACTATTGACAGCTTGACGGCTGTCCCGATGGAAGGCAAAGGCCAGCACAAAAATGTCTGTGTCTATGACAACCATTGCCGTCCTCGCCGCGCCTGCATCAGTTCGTCAAAGCTCGTCTCATTTTCCAGCACAAACAGTTCAGAGCGCACAAGCTCGGCCAGCCTTCGTCCCTCGGCCAGGGCATCGGCATCTTGGGATGGGGCTTCGATGCGGACACGCGCCGGTAATTTATCTGCCATCATTGCCATTTGCAAGCGACGCACCTCCTCCGCCGGAACCCGTCGATAGCCACTCTGGGGTAGCCGGGCCATCCGGATCAAGCCGCGCCGTTCCCAACTGCGCAACGTCTGTTGGTGTATACCCAACTCCTGGGCCGCTCTTTTCAGCGTCATATAGGCAGTATGGTCGGTGTTCATAGCAAACCCTTCTCGTTTTTCCTCAATCACTCAACATTCTTCAACATTTGATAAGATTTTATCTGTCTATAGGCACAGAGTCAATTGATTATTTTCAACGGCAGTGAAAAACCAAGGTTTCTTGGTCTACGATGCCAGCGGCAAACCAACAGCTTGCATTACATGTTGACCCCCACCTTCTCCCCATGCCCATTCCGCCCGTTCACTTGCGCCGCTTCCAGCACCGCTCCGTGCACGGCTCCCTGCACCCGCTCACTGGCAGCGTTGGCCTGCACCTGATTGAGATGGTGATAAATCCCACCCAGGCGCATCAATTCGTCGTGGCTGCCCTGTTCGGCAACGCCTGTGCCATGCAGCACCACAATCTGGTCGGCGTTGCGGATGGTGGAGAGACGATGGGCAATGACAAGGGTTGTGCGCCCCACCATCAGCCGCTCCAATGCCTGCTGGATCAGCCGTTCGGTTTCCGTGTCCACCGAGGAGGTCGCTTCATCCAGAATCAGGATGGGCGCATCCTTGAGCACGGCGCGGGCGATGGCAAGCCGCTGCTTCTGCCCACCGGATAGCTTCACCCCCCGTTCGCCGATCAGGGTGTCGTAGCCCTGGGGCAACTGGTCGATGAACTCCGTGGCATTGGCAATGGTCGCGGCCTCCTGCATCTCGGCTTCGGTCGCGTCCGGGCGGCCAAAGAGGATGTTGTCGCGCACGGTTCCGTGGAAGAGGAAGACATCCTGCAGCACAATGCTGATTTGGCTGCGCAGGCTGTGCAGGGTCAAGTCACGGATGTCGTGACCATCCACGCTGATGCGCCCGCCGCTCACATCGTAGAAACGGGGGATGAGGCTGGCGAGTGTCGTCTTGCCCACGCCGGTTGGCCCCACCAGCGCGGCCACCGAGTTGGCGGGAATGTCCAGGCTGATCCCGCCCAGCACGGGTTGGTCGTCCAGATAGGAGAAACTCACATTGTCCAGGCGCACCGCACCCTGTGCCCGCCCTGGAAAGGAAATGGCATCGGCCTTGTCGTAGATGTCCGGCGGCTGATCCAGCAGTTCGCCCACCCGCTCGGCCCCGGCCAGAGATTCCTGCACCGCTTCCCAGGCGCTGCTCAACTGGCGAATGGGGCCGTAGAACATCTCCAAATAGAGGAAGAAAGCCACCAAATCTTCGATGGGCAGGGTCCCGGTCAGTGCCATGCGCCCGCCAAAATAGATGACGACGATCAGCCCCAGGGAGGACGAAAAATTAACGAAGGGCTGGAAGGTCGCCATCATCTTCAGGGCGTAGAGCAGGGAATTCATGTAATTGGTGATGCGTGTGCCGATACGCTCGGACTCCATTTCCTCCCGCGTAAATGTCTTGATCTCCCGGATGCCGGAGAGATTGTCCTGAAGAATGGCGTTGAGTTCGCCTAGTTCTCGCTGGCGGATGCGAAAGGCCGGGCGCACATAGCGGGCAAAGCCCTGCATGGCGATGACAATCAGGGGGATGGGGATCAGGGTGAGCAGCATCAGGGGTGGACTCATGACAAAGAGCATGACGCTGACGCCCACCAGGGTGAGAAAGTTGACCGCGACGTCGGGCACAGCGTGGGCCATGAGCTTTTCCAGCAGGTCCGAGTCGTTGACCATCCGGGACATGAGCTGGCCTGTCTGCTTGTCCTCGTAGAAGCGCAGGGACATCTGCTGCAAGTGATGGTAGACAGCCTTGCGCACATCGGCCACCACGCCCCACCCGGCCACATGGGCCATGTAGCTGCGCAAAAATTCCAGCCCAGCACGGGCGACAAAGACAGCCAGGGCCAGCAAGGTCAGTCGGGTGATGAAGCCATAATCCACTGCGCCCCCACCCTGGGTGCGTACAGCGCCGATCAACTCCCGGATCAGCCAGGGGGTGAGCAATTGCACGCCCACCAGCAGGGTCATGCTGGCAACAGTGATGATGAGAGCCGTGCGGTAGGGCTTGGCAAAGCGGAGAAAGGCAACCAGAGTCTGCATATTCGCTCCTGTTCAATGGGGGATGTACCGGTTTAGAAAACTGTACCCTAAGTCGGGCCGGATGTCCAAAGGATTTTCAACGCAGAGACGCAAAGGGGCAAAGACGCAAAGAGAGGCGGGTGTTCTCCGC
>JAHEML010000184.1:2686-7142 GCA_024643705.1 Caldilineaceae bacterium
TCCTTTGCCTCTTTGCGCCTTTGCGTTAAATCTTTACCCAAAAACTTGAAGCACGCCAGCACAGGCAAAATTCGACGGCCTGACGCACCTCTGGTATGATGAACTTTTGGAATGAGTCTTTTGTTAATACGTACCAGCGAGAACCCTATGCTTACTACACGCAACGATTTACGCAATATCGCCATCATCGCCCACGTGGACCACGGCAAGACCACCCTTGTGGATGGTCTGCTCCGTCAGGCTCACGTCTTTCGCACCAACCAGCAGGTGGCGGAACGGGTGATGGACTCCAACGATCTGGAGCGAGAGCGGGGGATCACCATCCTCGCTAAAAATACAGCTATTCGCATCCCCGACCCAGTGACGGGCGAGGAAGTGAAGATCAACATTGTGGACACCCCCGGCCATGCGGACTTCGGCGGCGAGGTGGAACGCATTTTGAACATGGTGGACGGTGTGCTCCTGCTGGTGGATGCAGCGGAAGGCCCCATGCCCCAGACCCGCTTTGTCCTGCGCAAAGCCCTGGAACTGGGCCACCGCGCGGTGGTTGTCATCAACAAGGTGGATCGCAAAGACGCGGACACAGACCGGGTGCTGGACGAAACCTTCGACCTCTTTATCGAGCTGGGCGCGACCGATGCCCAGGCCGATTTCCCCGTGGTCTACACCATTGCCACCACTGCCCAGGCAGGCATGACGCCGGAGGTTGGCCCCGATTTGCAACCCCTGTTCGACGTGATCCTGCGGGAAATTCCGGCTCCCATTGTCGACCCGGACGCGCCCCTGCAAATGCTGATCACAACCCTGGACTACGACAGCTACCGTGGTCTGACAGCGATTGGGCGCATTTTTGCGGGCAAGATGGAGAGCAAGCAGGCTGTGGCGCGGATCACCCTCGGTTTCGAGACCCTGCCGGAGCGGGTGCGCTATCTCTTTGTCCACGAGGGGCTGGAGCGGGTCGAGGTGGAGTCGGCTTCTGCCGGTGAGATTGTGGCTGTGGCCGGTGTGGAGAGCGTTGCCATTGGCGAAACCCTGGCCGACCCGGAGCATCCGGTGGCCCTGCCCGCCATCAAAGTCGAAGAGCCGACCGTGCGCATGACCTTCGGCGTGAACACGTCACCCTTTATGGGGCGCGAAGGACGTTGGGCCACCTCCCGCCGCCTGCGCGAGCGGCTCTTTGACGAATTGAAGTCGAATGTGGCTCTGCGGGTCGAAGAGACCGACAGCGCCGACACATTTCTGGTGTCGGGCCGGGGCGAGTTGCACCTGGCGATTCTGATCGAAACCATGCGCCGGGAGGGCTACGAGTTCCAGATTTCCCGGCCAGAGGTGATTTTCCACACGACAGAAGATGGCGAAAACCAGGAACCCTACGAGGATGTCCACATTGAGACCAGCCCGGAGACAGTGGGTGTGGTGATCGAAATGTTGGGCAAACGGCGCGGCGAGCTGGTGAATATGAGCGATGCCAGCAACGGCACGGTGGAACTGGACTATGTTGTGCCCACCCGTGGTCTGCTCGGTTTTCGCTATCAATTCCTCACCGCCACCCGGGGGATGGGGACGATCCATTCGATTTTTCATGGCTATGGGCCAATGGCGGGCGAGATTGGCTCCCGCTCGAAGGGTTCGCTGATTTCCTGGGATCAGGGCACGTCGTCGGTCTATGGTCTGCGTCAGGCCGAGACCCGTGGCGAGCTTTTCCTGGGTGCGGGGGTGGAGGTCTACGCGGGGATGGTGATCGGCGAGCATCAGCGCCCTGGGGATTTGGAGATCAACATTTGCAAGACCAAGACCCTGACCGCGGTGCATACGGTCTATTATGGCGTGGATGACAAGTCCACCCCACCCCGGGAGATGAGCCTGGACGAGTGCATGGAATATCTGGCCGACGACGAACTGTTGGAGGTGACGCCGGTGAACCTGCGCATCCGCAAGCGCATTCTGGACAAGAACCTGCGCGACCGGGAGGTCAAGCGGGCCAAGGCTGTGCTGGCGTAGGCGAAGAAAGAGACTGAATAGAACGCAGATGCCGCGGATTGAGCGGATTCCAGCGGATAGAAAGAACAGAACAGCCCGTCGGGGGTTTCCCGGCGGGCTGTTGTTTTGAGCGGAAGTTGTTGTTGTCGGTTGAGTGTTGGTGGGTTGGATTACCCTCTCACTGGGTGGGTTCACGCAATCGATTGCCGAATAAAGCCACTGTATGCTAGAGTTATGTTATCAGATGCTGGATAATGATAGTTGAACACTCCTTGTAGTTTGCTTTACTGGCAACTATCGTTCGATGGAGCAAATTTTGCAAGAACCCTTTTTGTGATAATAGGTGGAAGCCGCTACTATCCTTATAGTCGGACGCTGTAGAACATCCGCCATACAGCAAGCGTGTGGATAGATAGGCGGACGCCGTAGAAACATAGTTAGGCTGCCGCATACAAATCTTCCCCTCAAGAAACCTATCAACCGGCCACACGGTTGAAAAGCAACCTAATCAGCTACCCATCAGAAACAGAAAGGGAGAAACGCCTCAATCGCGTTTCTCCCTTTTTTTTGTATCTCAATTTCCCTCTACCGGCACGCGTCGCGTGCCGACAAAAGCCCTCCCCTAGTGCCTATAGCCCCGCAAAGCGCCCGGGCCATGCTTCCGGGTTGACAAACCAGCGCGGCTTCTGCCCCTGGGCCGCCAGGACGATATTGTCCACCGCGCCGCTGTGCATGGCATCCACGCCCCGGTCTGTGTTGGAGGCGATGGGTTCGATCTTGGCCCTTTGCTATCGTATCAAACATCGGCTAGTATAGGGGCGCATCGATGGTTGGCCTGGGTCACTTGAAACCACGGAACAAGACTGAAATTACATGGCCAGCCTTCTCGGTTCACCGGCTCAATTCAACATGAATTCTGCGACGGCAATCAGGCTTGAAGGCCGGCTGTCTTCTCTCCCTCTATCCCTCTCTCTCCACATAACCCATAATTCGTTGGACAGAAGACTCAGCAAATGGAATTCTAGGAAAACCAGCGGGAGTTTTTCCCCTCAACACTTTGGAAAGCGTTTGATTGTGCATACTGAAGAGCAAGCGAGTCCGACACCTATATTCAGCAGGCAGCCAGTAGGCTGTTGCTACAAATTAAGGAGAACAAACAATGAATAATGCCCTTGATTTTAATGGAAATAGCAACTATGTCGATGTGGCGCTGACATGCCCTAATGACCCAACTTCAACTGGAGCGATCACAGTCGAATTCTGGAGTCATGTTACCAACAATAACACTGATTGGGTCGTTTTCCACATGACACACGGTCAAAAATATACCGACGACATAGCTCTTTGCGGAACGGACATTACGTTCAAAAAGATTGTATGGCGGTATGGCACGCAAAATTCAAGTTCGAATCTTGGTTTGATTGCAGATTTCAAAGAATCATACTATGGCACGTGGGTACACGTTGCGCTGACTTCTGCTGGCAGTGGTTCAGGGGGACAGTCTATTTACATCAACGGAAAACAAGTCGCGCATAGCGATAAATCGGAGAAGCCTGGCAAAGCATTTACACGGCTCTTGCTCGGAGCGACTCTGGTCGAAGGGCAGATTCCACCTGGCGGTAACACCCCGCAGTTAAAAATGGAAGATTTCTATAAAGGAAAAATGGACAGTTTTCGCGTTTGGGATCATGTGCGAACCGAAAAGCAGATCAACCGCTACAAAAACGCCGAACTGATCGGCGATGAACCGGGGCTTGTGGCCTGTTTCAATTTCAACTGGGGTATTCAAGATCATCCTTCGGTTTGGTCACTTAACGATTGGCAAAGTATGCCAAACAAGA
The DNA here is from genome assembly GCA_024643705.1 of Caldilineaceae bacterium. GTDB lineage: Bacteria > Chloroflexota > Anaerolineae > Caldilineales > Caldilineaceae > JACQGT01. The sequence goes on from JAHEML010000184.1 coordinate 6,508, forward strand.
GGAAACATAAGATATTATTTAGCGTTGACCAACAGATCGTTCTCAACCAGTCAGCCGAGGTAACTGAGTTGAATAGTAGCAAATTGCCAACAAGCATGCGTGACAAGTTTAAAAGTGAAAGCAGCCCCCTGTCCAATGATGTCACGGTGAGCGTGATCGATGATGGAACAACGTGGAAGGTCGTCGATGGCGGCACGACTTATCACGTTCTGAAAGAGGACGGGGCACTAGACGTGTACAACCCGCAAACGCGTTTGTTTAGCGTTGGCAACCCGATTATTAAGGCTTTAGATAATGGGGAAATGCATACGGACCTGAAAGAAGAGATTGACGGCAAAAGCAGCTCGCCGCTAAACGCCACTGCCAAAGTAAGCAAGCTCTCTATAGGAAAAACATGGAAGATCGTTGATGGCAACGCAACATATTATGTCCTGAAAGAAGGCGAAAACTTAGATGTGTGCAAAGACGAAGCACCCTTGTTTTCCTTTACCCATTATGTTATTAAGGCATTGGATGCTAGCGAATTACATCAACGTGTAAAAGACGAGATTGAACTGGACGGCGTTGATCTATCTAGTGGATATTCGGTGAATACGATAGAAGCTGGAACAAAGTGGGAGGTAGAGGTAACCGTT
>JAHEML010000185.1 GCA_024643705.1 Caldilineaceae bacterium
AAATGATGGCTTCATCCACGGGATAGGCGTCGAGCACCTGTTCAAAATTTTCCAGCGGCCCAAGCGCTTTGAAGCGTCCAATATCGGTTGAGCTTTTGGTGGGATTGTCGTCCAGGAAGCCAATCAGCCGGTAGCCAAGGCTAGGCCGGGCCGCGATATTGCGCATCACCATGCGCCCCACATCGCCTGCGCCCACCAGTATCACTCTTTGCACGGCCACGCCATGCGCCCGCAGATAGCCCCGCAGCATAAAAACGATAGCCCGACTGGTGCCTAAAAAGAGGATGACAAAGACCGCTGCATAGAGGAAGATCAGCCGACTGTAGGAGAGTTCGCCAAAAATCAAGTTGAGGGTGATGAGCGTGACCACGCCCAAAGTTGTCGCGGTGGCAATGGTGTAGACCTCTTCCAGCCAGCCTCGATCCCGGCGGCGGCGATAGACACCGGAAAAATTGAACGAGATAAAGAGGATGGCGATTAGCGCCCCGGCAAAGGGCAGATAGGTAACGAAATCGGTCTGGAATGCGGGATCGACGGCGCGGAACCACTGAAGCCGATAGCGCACCCAATAGGAGAGCAGAAAAGCAACGCCGATCAACAGCAGATCGGAAAGAAGCAAGAAGATGGGCCACCAGGTAGGGTTGATGCGCTTGGCAAAGCGAACGAACCAGTTGTCCGGAACGGTAGCCAGCGAATGGGTTCGATTCAACGAATTTGCCGTCATCGTCATTGGAAAGTGTTCCTCAATCCCGCTCGACTGGCGGCAGAGTAGACTTCTATCGTCTGCTGTGCTGTCTCTTGCCAGCTAAAGCGGTGGCGACGTTTCAAGCCACGTTGGGTCAATTCCTCGGCCAATTCTGGCTGCCCAAAGAATGTCTCCAAAGCGCGCACCAGGGCGTCTGTATCTTCGGCAGGAAAAGTGAGTGCAGCGTCCCCGGCTATCTCCAACAGGCTGGCCGCATCACTGCAAATCACCGGGGTGCCACAGGCCATGGCTTCGATCACCGGCAAGCCAAACCCCTCGAAAAGGCTGGGATAGACAAAGGCTTCTGCCGCCCGATACCAGTGAGGTAGCTCTGGGCTGGGGACAAAGCCAGGAAAATGGACAACTTGCTCCAATTTCCGCTCCTGCACCCGACGAAAAATTTCGTCGTAGTACCAACCCTTGCCCCCAGCCAAGACCAATTCCACATCCTGCAAGGCTGGGTTTTTCTCGCGCCAGAGAGCGTAGCCATCGATCAAACGGGCCAGATTCTTGCGCGGCTCCAGGGTCCCCAAATAGAGCAAGAAGCGTTCTGGCAGCCCTTGAGAGGTACGGAAAGCCTCTGTCTCGGCTGACACCCCAGGGAGGAAGTGGGGTGCTACCCCATTATACACAACTTCAATTTTTCGTGCCCGTACACCAAAACAGGTCATCAGATCATTTGCAGTCTGCTGGCTGACAGCAATCACCCTGTCTGCCTTGGAAACAGAAGCAGCACAAAGCCGAGTGAGATACAACCGTTTGGCCGGCGGCAACTTCTCCGGCATACGGACAAAGCTCAAATCGTGGACAGTGACAACGCTGGGCAGTTTGGCGGCCAGGGGCAATACATTCACCAGACCGTGTACCAATTCGGCGCCGATCCGTTTCAGCGCCCAGGGGAGTATTGTCTGCTCCCAGACAATGCGAGCCAATGGCCGCGCCACAAAGCCACGGCTGCAATGCAGGGTGACGTTGGGCGCGCTGAAAATTGGATCAGCGACGAAGGCAGAAAATCGCTGATCGCCTGGTTCTGCGCCCAGGGCAGTTAGCAGATTCTGGCTGTAATTGCTGACCCCTGCCCCCCGGTAGCTTTCTTCTGTGTTGAGAAGTTGGGCGTTGATAGCGATGTGCATAGAGGCAACCGCTAAGACAAGAGCAGAAATGTAAATCCAGACACCAATCGGTTGTCTTGCCTGCGTTCGTTTTTGTTATTTGCTCTCATTGATCCGATCCCAATAGTTTTTGATAAACCGCGACTGTTTTCGTCGCAATCTGCCTCATTGTAAAATTTTCTATCACCCGCGCACGCCCGACCTGCCCTAGCTGTCGGGCAACGGATCGATCCACCAGCAAGCTTTGCAAATGGGCTGTCAGCGCTGGGCAATCATCCTCTGGAAATATCAACCCTGCATCGCCGATCACATTGGGAATTTCGCCCGAATCGCTGCCCACCACAGCCACACCACAGGCCATGGCCTCGATAAGAACCCGGCCAAACTGCTCTTTCCAATTGGGCAATGTCCGGCTGGGCAAGACCAATACATCCAGTTTTTGATAAAAGTTGGGCATCTGATCGCTGGAGAGACGGTTGCCCCAGTCCACATCATGGTCGATGCCAAGCTGCTTTGACAGGCGACGCAGGGATTCTTTTTCCGAGCCGCTGCCCACAATCTCCAACTGCCACGCCCCTTGCAATGCAGCAGACGCCCGCAAGAGGAGATCGACACCTTTTTCGGGCAACAGGCCCCCCGCATACCCGATCCGCAAAGGGCCGCTGCTGGCACTGGTTTGCGGCGGTACGAAAATAGCCGGGTCTACACCAAACTGGGGCAGCACGGTGATCTGGCCCGCGTAGCCTTTTCTTTGTAAAACAGCGGCGGCATCCCGGTTGCCCGCCATGGCGCAGGGGCTGGCAGCATAAACAGCCCGCTCGAACCAACGAAAGGGGGGCGGATAGGTGCGGTACAAGTTCTGCCAGGTAAAAAAGGTGACGGCAGCCCCTGCGCGGCGAGCAGCACCCACACCATGCCAAGTAGCCAGGTTGTACGGCTCTTCGTCCAAATGGACCACATCTGGGCGTAGTTGATTGATTTCCCGAAACAGGGTTGGATAGTGGTGCAGATGAAAATTGCCGTTGAAGCGCAGGGGGATGGTGCGCAGTTCATAACCGGCAGTATGGGTCTGTTCCGCAACCTGCATGCCTCGACGATCCCGCCAGAACGGAGGTATCAGCACAGTCAAGTCTACGCCCAAACGAGCGATCTCTTCTGCCTTGCGTTGATATGCGCCGACAACCAGCGCTTTGCTCACCAGGACGACGCGCATGAGAATACGTTGCGTTCCATTTTCATCAATTGATTATACCGTTTCGCACCCAATTCCCCAATCCTATTCAAATCTACACCCAGCGGGCGCGCCCGTCAAGAGAGGCGATCTTCCTACTTGTGCCCACTTGTGCCCATACCGAGCAACCCGCCTGTCGGAGGCAGCGACACACAGACGCTAGTTGCACGGGTGAACAAAAGCATCTTGCAGAGAGAGCGGGCCGGGTGCTATACTCCCTGCAACAGCGTGCCATTCTCACCGAAAGCGAGCCATCATGAGCGAAGTATCCAGAGTCTGTCCCCAGTGTAGCGCAAAGGTGGCCCTGGACAGCCAATATTGTGGGCGATGCGGCCACGACACCAGCAGCGGGCTAGCCGTGGAACAGCGCAACCTACCTGCACAGCTCGCCACCGCAGCCCTTCCGGTGGCCGCGGGCCTGGCTGGTTGGGCCGTACGCGCTGGCTGGAAACTTCTGCGCGCACGGCTCGAAGAGATGGCGCAGAATCCACCGGCTGCGGTTGCACCCCGCGCCGCCAAACGGACCCAGCAACCAGCGCCAGTGGCGGCGGAAAATGGACGCTCCAAACGCACCATCCGCATTCGCTCCACATGGGCCGTGGGCGATGGCAAAGGCGTCTGGCGGCAAGGTGCCGAGGAACATATTATCGATGTGGAGGAGTAGGGATAAGGCACTGATCGAACTGTGTACCCTTTGACTTGTGTACCCTTTGATCGTCCAACCCGAACTACAATTGAATGCAAGAAAAAGGGGAGGCCGTTGTCAAAGCAACGCCTCCCCTTTCGATTCACGTAACCAAAGACAACGCGTCCCTGTCCTCGACCTAGGGTTGTACGGAGTCCGGGCGAGGAGCCAGGGTCACATCGATCTCGATGGTGCGTCCGTCTCGCAGGACCGTGAGTGTGACCGTATCGCCGGGGCTTGTGTAGCGCTCCAGAAAGACCAGCAGATCGTCGAATTTCTCCACAGGGCTATCATTGATCGCGGTAATCAGATCCCCACCAGCCGCGGATGGGCAGATGCCAATCGAATCGTTTTGAATCTCGGTGCTGCCCCCCCGCAGACCACCCCGGGCCGCCGGTGTGCCAGGCAGAACAAGACTCACATACGCGCCACGGGTCTCTGGGTCCAATCCCAACCCTTCGGCACAAATGGGGCTGAAGGTGTTGCCACTGATTCCGATGTAGGAATGTTCGTAGCTGCCCTCGGCAATCAGCACAGGAATCACCCGATCAACAATCGTGATGGGAATGGCAAAGCCCACGCCGCTGTTCGATCCCGCTTCGGTGCGGATCTGGGCGTTGACGCCGATCACCTCGCCCTTTTCGTTGAGCAGCGGCCCCCCCGAATTTCCCGGGTTGATGGCCGCATCGGTCTGGATGGATTCGGGGATGCTAAAGCTGGCAAGGCCGGGGATGCTGCGCCCGATGGCACTAACGATACCGCTGGTCAGGGTTCCTTCAAAGCCAAAGGGATTGCCAATCGCGGCTACCCGCATCCCAACTTTCATGGCATCCAGATCACCCGGGACCACAGGCACAAGATTGTAGCCTGCCGGGTCGATCTTCAACACAGCCAGATCGCTGTGGCGATCCAGGCCGATGACTTCAGCAATGGTGACCGTTCCATCGGTGAAAGTGACTTGCACCCGGTCGGCATCATCGACCACATGGGCATTGGTGACAATGTGTCCGTCCAAATCCCACACAAAGCCGGACCCCTGCCCCTGGGGGATCAGCGTATCCGGATCGATTTGTGCTGATGGCGGCAAAAGTTGCTGGGGCAGATTGCGCTCGAAGCTGAGCACGTCCACATTCACCACCGATGGCCCCACGCGTTCGTAAATGGCAACCAGGACGGCGGTCTCGTAATCGGCCACATTTTCGTTGATGACAACCGGCTGTGCGGACGGGGCAGGCGTTGCCAATTGCTGAACAATGGGCGCACGCAGGGTGGCGGGTTCGGGGTTTTCGCTGCGATTGGTAGGTGTACTGACCAGAAAAAAGCCCGCCACCACCACGATAGCACACAGGGCAAATATAACCAGTGTCCCAATACCGCCCACAATCAACCAGACGCTACGATTACTCTTCTTCTGTTCTTCGATCATTCGTTCATCCCCTCGATCAGTTACCGATCAACGTTGATATAGCCGCGGCGAGAAAACCCGAATCTCGTACAAACAACCAGAGTTGTCAGGTTTGCAAACCTGACAACTCTCTCTAAAACCGTCCGCATTCGGCGCAAGCCCGGTGCTAGTATTGCCTTTCTTCGTAATAGACCTCATTATACCCGTTCGTATACTCATTCTGTGCGCGATTCCTCATGCGCCGCTGAACCTGGTTCATTTGCCACCCCCAGGCAGCCATGGTCAGCCCGGCAAAGAGCAAAAGGCCAGCCACCATATAGGCCAGTAGCTCCGGCCAAACAAGAATGGCAAGACCGACGGCGGCCAGAATCAATCCCGGCCCCATCAACAACCAGCCAGCCGCACCACCGGCCCGTCGACCAACACGATTAAACTGCACAAAAAAGGGTGATCGGTTAAACATGTGTGTTCTCCATTTCTTCTTGCCCTCACTTCTTCTTACTGTTACTTCGTACCGCTACCTGTTACCATCATTCCAAAATGACGATCCGATAAAATGACGATCCAATACCGCCCTTAGTCCCGACGCCCCATCAAAATAAAAGCGTAATAGAGCAGGGTGCTGATGGCCTGGAGAGCGGCAGCCACATAGGTCAGGGCAGCCGCATCCAGCACCGAGTTGACGCCCTGCAACTCGGTTGTGGTCACAAGACCCTGGTTGACCAGAATGGCTTTGGCCCGCTTGCTGGCGTCGAATTCCACCGGCAAGGTAACGACGGTAAAGAGAGCCGTTGCGCCAAAGAAGATCAACCCGACCCAGGCCAGGGGTTGGCTATTCAAAAAGAGACCGATAAAGAAGATAATTGGGCCAAGCCAACTTCCAAGCTGCACACTAGGAACCATGGCACTGCGCAAGTTCAGGGCAGCATAGCCCTGCTGATCCTGGATGGCATGGCCGGCTTCATGGGCAGCCACCCCCGCTGCCGCCAAGCTGGGGCTGTTATACACATTCGAACTCAGGCGCAGGGTCTTGGTGCGCGGGTCGTAGTGATCAGTCAGAAAACCGTTCACTTCTTCCACGTTGACACCTTGCAGACCATTGCTGTCCAGCACCATGCGCGCCACCTGTGCGCCAGCCAATCCACGGCCCATTTGCACTTTGGAATACTTATTGAAGGCAGACTTTACTTTAGCCTGCGCCCAAAACCCCAACAGTAGTGCAGGCAAGCTGAACAGAATATACAATCCATACCCACCAAACATCACTTCCTCCTATCAGCGGGGAAATCGCCCCACACTCTCGAATCGATTGTTCGATTGATCATCATTCTAACAACATCTAATACGCAACAGTGTAGCATAGGTTGCTATTCTATTCATTAGCGAATCATTAGCCTCGTGTTAGCACGCGCCGGGGTAGAAGAGCGGCAAAACTACGCAGTTCCCGGCTCCCCAGCAACAGGCCCAGGAGAACATAGACCAGCCCCGCCAACAGAAGACCACCCAGCCCCAACACCCACCCCGGTGGTAACAGAGAAGCCAGATCTGCCCGCCCCGCCAACCAGCCCATCCAAAGATAGAGCGCGCCGCCCATTCCCGCCGCAGCCAGCCCAGATCGAAGCAGACTGTGACCCAACGCCCCCAGATCAACCCGACCCAAACGTCGCCCCAGCAGCCACACCAAGATGCACATCTCGATCCCGGTTGCCACACTGTTCGCCAAAGCCAGACCACCGTAGCCCATCCAGCCGATCCAAAGCAAGCTAAAAAGAATGTTTAGGACCATCGCGCCCACCCCGATCATCACCGGCGTGAGCGTATCGTGGAGGGCATAGAAAGCGCGCACCACAATCTCCACCACCGAGTGGGCCACCAGCCCAAGCGCATAGAATTGCAGGGCAAATGCCACAGCGTTGCTGCTCTCCAATCCGAAATTGCCCCGCTGAAAGAGCAAT
>JAHEML010000186.1 GCA_024643705.1 Caldilineaceae bacterium
TGATTGATTCAAAAAGAGGGGCCAGCGATCAAAAGCTGGCCCCTCTTTTTGAATGGCTTGCCATGAATCCTGGTCTATCCCTCGCTCATCTCCAACTCCTCAATCACCCGCACCAAATCCGTTCTGGTAACAATTCCCACCAACTTTCCATTATCTACCACTGGCAAAGCGCCATGGCCTGGTTTGATCATCAACTCGGCGGCATGCTCAATTGTGTCGCTGGGGCGAACCGTGGCAGGGCTTTTGGTCATCAATTGATCGACATAGACGGCCAAAATGTGGCGTACCTGCTCTTTGTAGGTGGTGTAGTCATCCAAGCGCATGGGGATTAGACCCCATAGCAGGGGGATGTATTGGGGCTGTCGGGGTGGGGCATGGCGGGTGATCAAGTCAATCTCGGTGACTATTCCCACCAATTTGCCCTCATCTGTCACAACTGGGAGCGCGCTGATAGAATTTTGGCGCATCTGCTTGGCCACTTCTTGAATAGTGGCGTGGGGATGGATTGTGATCACTTGGGGTGTCATAATTTCCTGGACGAGCATAGGATGCTCCTTTTGTGATGTGAGGGAAGCGGAGGGAGAGGATGAGGAGTGGATCGGACAGGATTCGAACCTGTAACCAAGGAGTTATGAGCCCCCTGCTCTGCCATTGAGCTACCGATCCAAGAACAAAAAATGGCTGATTGGCTGATGAGTTGACTAGCAGGAGTACGCCGGGGCGGTTTCCAGTCAACAAATAAACCAATCAACCAAAGTTCAGAGCGGGTGGCGGGAATCGAACCCGCGTAATCTGCTTGGAAGGCAGGAGCTCTACCATTGAGCTACACCCGCAACAGTCGGGGAGAGAGGATTTGAACCTCCGACCCCAGCGTCCCAAACGCTGTGCGCTGCCAGACTGCGCTACTCCCCGAAATGATGCCACTCGTCTCTGTACAAGACAGAACGACGATAGGGCTATTGTACAGGATCATTGAGCAAAAATCAAACTACTACCGAACCCATTGCAGTTTCTGATTCATCCAGTCACCCACATCTCCACCCAATCCAGCCAGCGGCTGCTCTGGCCCGCCAGCAATGGGCTTGACCCATAGTTTCCATTCACCACTTCTGTTGCTCAAGAAGGCGATTCGGCTGCCATCCGGGCTGACGCTAGGTGTACCGTCGATGGCGGGATTTGTCGTCATGCGCACCACTGCGCCTGTGGCAACGTCAACCCGGTAAATATCCCAGTTGCTGTCTCGTTCCTGGCTCATAAAGATGACCGAGCCGCCATCTGGGGACCAGGTTGGGCGAGAATCGCCAGGAACCGTGGTGAGTGGTTGCCGATCGCCGCCCCCGCTGTTCATGATCCACAAACCGCAGCGGTTGCCCTGATCGTCGCATCCCCGAAAGACGATTCGATCCGCGATTGGGTGCCATTCCGGGTCTTGACCGAAGCCCAGCTCTGTGCCTGTGTCGTTGCCATCGGCCCAGGCCACATAGACCCGCCAACGTCGATCCCCTTCCCGGTTGCTGGAAAACGTAATCCGATTCCCTTCCGAGTTCCAACTTGGCAAAACATCTTCGCTATAATTGGTAAAGCGCAGCCGCAGACCGCTGGCTAGATCGAAGCTGCCCAACCCCCGTTGGTCGCCCCGCATACTGCGGAAGACGAGGCGCTGACCATCGCTGCGCAGGTCTGGCTCCGCTGCATCTTCCACCACCACCACCGGTTTTACGCTGGCTGTGACCGGCTGGGAAAAGATGCGCTCCCGACCATCATCTGGGTTTTGGGCCGAGTAGAGAATGCGCCCTACACCCAGCCCCCCAGCCACCGGAGCGGACGGTGGGCTGGCAAGCCCAGGCTGGGGCGTGCCTGTCGATGACCCAGGTGTGCGGTCCACGGTACCGTCCACAGTACCGTCCACAGTACCATCCGCGGGGGATGGTGTGGGCGCTGTTTCGCACAAAATTTGGGCTTGGCTCTGTTTATCGATCAAGCCCGGCCCATTTTGCACCTCGATTGCTGCTGCATATTGCTCGGCAGCATTGCACCAATCGTTCTGGCGGGCCAGGCTGTCGCCATATTCCAGATGAGCATCCTGAAGCCGGTGACGCACATCTCGATACCCAGGATTGCTCTGGTCGAGGGTCTCCAACAGGGCGATCACTTTGGGCCAATCGGCAAACCAATAGGTCAGGGCATCGACATATTGGGCGGTCACGTCACGCATGGCCCTGGTATCTGTGGCATTGGGGCGCAAAGCCAGGGCTTTGTCAAAGAGATTCACGGCTTCTTCCAGGCTGCCACCGTTGCTCTTTTCGCTGCCCAGGCTCACGTAGGCGGTGTAGAGCATCTCCTCTACCCGGGCGGGCTGAAACGTGCTGTCTGCTGCGCGTATCTGGAGCAACCGGGCAATGGCATCGGCCCAGCGGCCCGCGTTATAGAGGGCCTGGGCATCGGCCCAGATGGCATCCGGCGCGTTCAGCGCGGTGGGAGTTGCTGTGGGCAGGCCAGGTGTAGGGGTGACCACAATCGCCGGTGCTTCGATGAGCGGGCTGTCCAGCAAATCCCCGATTCCGGCCAGTGCTTCCTCGTTTTCTCCATCCAGTTTCAGCACCTGTTGATAGCGCATCAGAGCCTCACGGGGGTGGCCTTCTGCGCGCAGGTCGGCGGCCTCTTGTAGAAAAATGGCGATCTGCTGGCGACGCTGGGCTTCATTTTGGATACGTCCATCCTGTAGCCCGCGCAGGATAAGAAAGAGGACGATGACCACTGCCAGCACTGTGGCGACGCCAATCATCACCCAAAAAGCTCTGGGCATTCTGCCGGAAGATAGAGAGTCATAATCAGGTGGTGTGGACATAATCAGTTGTTGCTGGTCTCGGTGTTGTAAACCCGGCTGTTGTAAGTCCCGGTCACTGACGATTGGTCTGCTACGGCAACGGCCCGCGATAATCGGTTTCGAACAGCAGGTGACCGGCCGCATCTTCAAAGTGAATACGGAGTGGCCGACTGATACCCGACGGCAGACCGGTGAAAACTCCCCCGACAAACGGGGCATCTGGGCTGGCTTTGATGGGCAACCGTCCGACTTCTTGCCCATCCAGCGAGGCCACCAACTGACCATCCATCGGGCGTGTGGGGTAGAAACTGGCCGCCAGACCACTGGCTTCGGAGGCCAGATAAATGGCGGCTACCTCGTCGGCATAGGAAAGCCCACCGATCCCATGAACCGGGTACCAGACCTCTCGCCAGCTTACCGCGCCGCCTGGGGGCAGAGGGTAGGTATCGTCAAAGGTGGGGGCCAGACCGCCGTGGAGTTCAACATAGGCCGAGCCATCGTCGGTAAAATTGCTGCTGTCGATGGCTGCCTGCCAACCCAGGGCAAAGGCTTTGCTGCCTCTGGCAACCGTCGCTGGATAGATCCGCACCACGCCCGCATTGGCTTCTTGATCATAGAGGGCAGTGTAGGGGCCGTGGGCTGCTGGCCGCTCGAAAAAGCCTGCCCACTGCTGGTAGTTGCCCAGCCACGCGTAGTCTACACCATTGAAGGTGGGCCAACCAATGGGTTGCCCTGGTGCAGGCAGGCGAGCATCACCTGTGCTGTGGACGGTCATCTGTGTGCCAGGAAGCAGAAAGTGGGTGGCGGCGCTGGGCTTGTTGCCATTTCCAGGGGCCAATTGTGCTGTCGCCCAAAAGGCAAAGTTCAGGCTGCGATCGCTTACGTTGGAGATCGTTGGTTCCACGTCGAATTCGGCAGCACCGGCACGTAGGGTAACTGTAACACTGGCCGCGAGATAGCGTCCATCCTGGGGAGTAAAAAGGGTGATCGATGCCAGGTCGGGGCTGTGTTGCAGGGGGCTATACCCCCAAGGAACACCCCACGCGTAGCCATGCTCCACAACCGGAAGCGACCACTCCAATCCACCCACGGCCAACCAGCCCAACTGCTCCGGCGGACCCCAGGGCGAAGGTTTGACCACGGGGTTTTGATAGAAGAGATTGGCCCCGGTTGGCTTGTGAATTGCCTGCCAGATACGGCCACCCAGTTCGGGCAACACGGTTACTTTGAGGTAGGCGTTTTCCAGAACCAATAATTTGTAGGTGCGGTTTTCTGGGGCAGGGCGTTCCTGCCGATACCGTTCCTGGTCGAAGCGTTTGTAGGGCCAGTTGAAAACTTCGTTGCGGGCGTCGCTGAGATAGCGATCATAAGGATAGGTGGGCAGGGTGACTGATGTTTCGTAGACCACGACCGTGCCCACCGGAGCCGGTGCCGGGACCGAGCCTGGGTCTTCGCTTTTGGGTTGGGCCGTAGTGGCTGGCAACGGGGTTGGCAGCGTTGGTGCTTCCGCCACAGCCACGATGCCGATCTCCCCATTCACCAGCCCTTCGCTAGTTGCCAACGGCCCATAGACCCATGCCGCGCCGCCGTCAAAAGCGATTTGCCACCAGTCGCCCTGGGCATTCACGCCGATGATCGGGAAACTGTCGCCGCTGCTGGCCTCGCCCACAATTGGGTAGCCGGTGCCAGGGCCGCTGCGCAGGTTCATCGGGCGGGTGATGCGCGCAATTGGCTCCGGGGGTGCGGCTGGCTCGCTGTCCACAGGGACTACTGTTACAGGTGGTACTGCCCCAGGGGTCACTGTCACTACGACGACTGGTGATGAAGTCGGTACAGGAGTGGCAGATGGTTCGACTGCCAACGGTGTGGGTACAAGCTGCGACACAGATTTGGAAACTGCCCCCACGGCCGTAGGGAGTTCGGACTGTTCTACAGAGGGTGTGTCCTGAATTGCTTCCGGTTGAGAGGGAGCGCACCCGCTTAGCCAGAGCGCAACGAAAAGTAGGCTGATTGGCCCCACCTTTTGCAGAAATTTCCGTCGTTGGTCGATTAAGTTCGGCTCGCTCTTGCGCTCTTGACTCATGCCGTCATTATACCCCGGCCCCATATCTGTCGAAAGTTCTCCCTTCTTGCATTCGTTTAGCCCCGGAATAAATTCCGGTCTGAAAGCAAAAGTCGTCTGAAGACGACTGGGAATGTAGTGCACTTCATTCGTCACAGATACTGGGTTGCTTCTCGACTGCCCACGGTGAAAGCTCGCTCCACATCTGAATTACACCCTGTTCGCCGAATGGTTTTTCACCCGTCTTCGCCTGTGCTATGATGTTCTGTGCTATGGTCGGTAAGCGTCGGTTGCGCTCCGTTGTAGTGGGAACTTACTCTTGACTGTACACAACACTCCAGCGAGGAGCCGTATGATCGAGGCCATCACCTTCGATTTTTGGGACACCATAGCTATCGACGATTCGGATGAACCCAAGCGGGCGGCAATGGGCCTGCCCAGCAAGCCTGAATCTCGGATTGACCTCTTTGCCCAACGGGTGACAAAAAATCACCCGGAGATCGATCTGCAGCAGGCCGCCGAAGCCTACCGGCATGCCAACAAGAGCTTTAACGACGAGTGGCACGGCAACCAGCGTACACCCGGCGTGGCTTCGCGGCTCTACGATGCCTACGACTATTTGGGTCTGCGCCCAGAGCCAGGCAAGTTTGCCGAGTTGATGCGCGAAGTTGATGAGCTGGTGCGCGAAATCGAAGACATGGAAGTGCGCATCCCACCGGATTTTGCCCCAGGTGTTCACAGCACCCTGGAACTTCTGCGCGAGCACTACAAATTGGGCATCATTTCCGATACCATCCACACCACGGGCCGTGGCTTGCGCTATCTTTTGCAACGCCAGGGGCTTCTCCAATACTTCAGCTATTTTATCTTCTCCGATGAAATCGGGGCGTCGAAGCCTGCGGCCAAAGTCTTCCGCCAGGCAGCGTTGGGCATGCAGACAGCCCCCAGCGAAATGGTGCATATTGGCGATCGGGAAAGCAACGATGTAGTTGGCCCCATGGCAATCGGGATGAAGGCTATCTTGTTCACCGGTATCAAGGATCGGGGCAGCGCAAAGACCCGCGCGTCTGCTGTCTGCCACACCTATGGCGAATTGCCCGACATTATTCGTCGCCTGCCCGTCTACACCCCACCCGTCTTCCAGCCCGTCGACCGTTACCCAACTTTCTTGTAGCCCGATTCGGGCCGAGCCGTCAAGCCATGGTGCAAAATAGCCTGAAGGCGACCGCTACCGTTACCTGAATTGTCTTCCCGGATCATCTACTCTGATCGCCTAACTGGATCGTCGCGGCCCCTGCGGGTTGGTGTGATAAAATGGGTTGATATTTTCAGCGAAACCTGCAAAATTGGAATGTCAACGATCGTGAACAGCGCCGCACAAAGTGGCCCAAACAGCAAAGAACCATGAAGAACCCAACTCTGTCCCCCAACCAAACAACCGTTGTCATTGCCATGAGCGGCGGCGTAGATAGCTCTGTGGCCGCGGCATTGCTGGTAGAAGAGGGCTACAATTGCATTGGTGTAATGATGCGCCTGTGGGCCGAGACAGGCCAGGGCGAAGGCTCGACGAACAAATGTTGCAGCCTGGAAAGCGTCAACGATGCCCGCCGGGTAGCCGACCAGTTGGGTATTCCCTTTTACCTGATCAACGTGGAGCAACCATTCAAGCAAAATGTGGTCGATCTCTTTATCGACGGCTACAGTGCAGGGCTGACACCCAACCCCTGTCTGGCCTGCAATCGACACATCCGTTTCGACTATCTGCTCAACTATGCCCGTCGCATGGGGGCCAACTATTTGGCTACCGGCCACTACGCGCGCCTGCGCCGCCAGCCAGATGGCACTGTTCATCTGCTGGCCGGGGTGGACGATGGCAAGGATCAGAGCTACGTGCTCAGCGTAATGGGCCAGGACGAATTGCAGGATGTTCTCTTCCCCATCGGCGACTATCCCAAGAGCGAGGTGCGGCGCATGGCCGCAGCCCAGGGCTTGCCCATTGCCAGCAAGCACGATTCTATGGATCTCTGCTTTTTGGCCGACGATGACTACCGCCGATTTTTGCAGGATTGGGCGCCGGCTTCTATGCAAGCTGGTAAGATTGTAGACCGCCAGGGTACGGTGCTGGGCCATCACAGCGGCTTGCCCAACTACACCATCGGCCAACGCAAAGGGCTGGGGATTGGGGGGGTGGCCGAGCCACTCTACGTGCTGGAGCTGGACTCGGATCGTAATGCCCT
>JAHEML010000187.1 GCA_024643705.1 Caldilineaceae bacterium
CGACGCTGTTCCAGCCCAGGCTCTTTCCCTACTCATGCATCCGCTTTGACTTTTGAGAAGCCCTGCACCTCCCTTCATTCACTCCGAACACATCCATTTCCCCCATTGGATACCCAAACAGAACATGGTATGATGCTCTCCACTCGGACACGATATCCCTCCCGCAACCCCTCCCACCAACAGCACCCATCCAAGACAGCGAGCCGCGCCCATGTCAACTACAATCCAGCTTCACGTCAACGGCAAAACCTACGTCACAATGGCCGACCCCAATAGCACCCTGCTCGATCTCCTGCGGGATGAAATCGGGTTAACCGGCCCCAAATATGGCTGTGGCGATGGCAAATGCGGCGCTTGCACAGTCCACCTGCAGGGCGCACCGGTTCAGGCGTGCAGTGTCGGTGTTGGCGGGGTGGCCCAGAGCCGCATCACCACAGTGGAAGGGCTGCCCCAGAACAACACCCTTCATCCAGTGCAGGCTGCGTTTTTAGAGATGGGTGCGCTCCAGTGCGGCTATTGCACACCTGGCATGATCATGTCCGCCGCGGCCCTGCTCGATGCCATTCCCCAGCCCACCACAGCCCAGATCATTCATGCCATGCAAGACAACATCTGCCGCTGCGGAGCCTATCAGCGCATCGTCGCCGCCATCCACCGGGCCGCGGAGATCATGGCAACAGGCGAGGTGACTACCCAAGTAATCCCGCCCGACCCTGTGGACAACACTCCTAAGACAATAGTGGACACCGACGAGCCTGTCCCCGCCAAAACCGACGAGGGACTCTTTGTGGCCTACCCCTGCCCCGAATTGGCCGTTGCCCTCTACGGCGAAGATGTGGAACCACCCGCCCCAAACGAGAGGGCGCTCTCCGACATTGGTCCTTGGCTACACATCGACGGCGACGGCGCCATCACGGTTGCAGTGGGCAAAGCCGAAGTGGGGCAAAATATCCGCACATCCCTAGCCTTGATCGTGGCCGAGGAACTGCGAATGCCACCCGAGCAGGTACGGGTTGTGCTGGGCGACACCGCGCTCACCCCCTACGATCGGGGAACCTTTGGCAGCCGCACCACACCGGTTACCGGCCCCCAACTCTGGCGGGTGGGCGCGGCAACCCGGGAACTAGTGGCCGAACTAGCCGCTGCCACCTGGCATGTGGATGCAGCCGAAGTGGAGATCGCCGATGGTATGGTGCGCCATCCAGCAAGCGGAAAGAGCGCAACCCTGGGCGAACTGGCCCGGGATCGCAACATCCTGCGCATTGCCGACCCCGACCAGGCCATCACCCCGCCCGCCGACTGGAAGGTTGCAGGCCACTCTCCCGCCAAAGTCAACGGGGCAGCATTTGTCACCGGCGGCCACCACTTTGCTTCGGACATGGCTCTGTCCGGTGTGCTGCATGGCAAAATTCTACGCGCCCCCGCCTACCAGGCCACCCTGCAATCGATTGACACAAGCCAGGCGCAGGCCATGCCCGGCGTGCATGTTGTACATCAAGGGGATTTCGTCGGGGTGGTCGCGCCGGATGCCTTTACAGCAGGCCAGGCTATCGAAGCCATGCGCGCTCGCTGGAAGCAGACGCTTCAGGTTTCCCAGCCGGAATTGTTCGACTTTCTGAAAGCCAGCCCGGCCCCGGAAGATGGACGACACCGGCCCTATCTTTCGGTGGTGGGGGCAGTGGACGAGGCGTTGGCCTCCGCCCATCTCACCCTCTCCCGCCGTTTCACCGTGGACTACATCGCCCACGCGCCCTTGGAACCCAGAGCCGCATTGGCCCGCTGGTCGGGCGAGCAGTTGACCGTATGGACTGGGACATCCCGCCCCTTTGGCGTGCGCGCCGAACTGGCCCAAGCCTTCGCCATACCGGAGAATCAGGTGCGGGTGATCGTACCCGACACAGGATCGGGCTATGGGGGCAAGCACACCGGGCAAGCGGCTATCGAGGCGGCCCGGCTTGCCAAAGCAGTAGGGAAGCCCGTCAAGCTAGTATGGACGCGAGAAGAGGAATTTACCTGGGCCTATCTGCGCCCGGCTGGGCTGATCGAGATCAGCGCGGGGGTGGATGAGGAGGGCCGCTTTGTGGGATTGGACCTGCGCAACTACAATTCCGGCGCGGCGGGCATCGAGACGCTTTACACCATTCCCAACCAGCACATCGCCTTTCAGCCCTGCGAGTCCCCCCTACCCCAAGGATCGTACCGTTCCTTGGCAGCACCAGCCAATCACTTTGCCCGGGAGACAGTCGTGGACGAGCTGGCCCATGCGCTCAACATGGAACCGCTGGCGTTCCGTTTGCGCAATCTGGAACATCCCCGCATGGCCGCGGTGCTGGAGGCCGCCGCCGAAGCTTTTGGTTGGAACGAAGGCGCGCCGCCCGCCCATCACGGCTATGGGATCGCCGGCGGCGCAGATAAAAGCTCCTTCATTGCCACCTGTGCCGAGGTCTTTGTGGACCCGGCCACAGGCCAGCCGCAAGTGACCCGGATTGTGGCTGCCTACGACTGCGGCGCGATCATCAACCCGGACACCGTGCGCAACCAGGTGGAAGGTGCGCTGATTCAGGGATTGGGCGGCGCTCTCTTCGAGAGTATCCGATTCGCCAACGGGCGCATCCTCAACCCGAATTTTGCCGACTACCGGGTTCCCCGTTTTGGGGATATGCCGACCATCGACGTGGTTCTCCTCGACCGGCGGGATATTCCCCCAGCGGGAGCAGGCGAAACCCCGATTCTTGCTGTTGCGCCGGCCATCGGCAATGCCATTTTCCAGGCTACAGGCACACGACACTATTCGCTCCCTATGGCTCCACCCCAGGCTTGAACCAGTGGCTAAAAAGTGACAACCTGGCCGGTGCTGGCTGATTCGTACTGGGCCAGAACGCACTGGAGAAAGAGACGGCTGCGGCTGAGAGGCAGCACAGGATCGGCTCCGTCCAGGATGCAGCGCTCCATTGCCTCCACTTCGCAGAGATACGGGTCCACCGCGGGTGTCACCACTTGCTCGGTGGACCCGTCCCGATTGGTGATGGTCATCACGCTGTCCGCGCCCTTCATCCCTGGCTTCCACGGCTCTGGGATGTGCAGAATGGCCTCGTCGCCCACCACATAAGCGCCTTCGCGAAAGGGGGTGCGGAAGCTGGACGATACCTGCCCCACAGCGCCGCCCTCGAAGACAAATTGCCCGCGAATGGCAACATCCACACCGCTTTCGCCCACAATCTGGCTGGAAAAGATGGAGACAGGCCGGGCAGGGTGGGCCATGGTGATCGCCAGGCTGTTGGGGTAGACACCCACGTCCCACAGGCAGCCGCCGGTCACGTCGGGGCGCAGGCGGATGTTGGTGGCGCGCTCGGCGGGAAGGTAGAAGTTGAACCATGCCTGCACCAGTTGCACCTGGCCCAGGCGACCACCCGCTATCAATGTCTGGGCGGCGATGGTCTGGGGGTGGTGGAGATACATGAAGGCTTCAAAGACTGTGACCCCGTTGGCGATGGCAGCCGCTTCCAGTTGGTCAAATTCGGCCATGGAGACAACAAGGGGCTTCTCGCAGAGAACATGCTTGCCCGCCTCTGCCGCGGCCACAGCCCATTGGCAGTGGAGCGAATTGGGCAGGGAGATGTAGACGGCATCGATGTTCGGATCGGCTAGCATGGCTTCGTAGCTGCCATAGGCGTTGGGGATGCCTTTCTCGGCCGCGTATGCCTGGGCCTTGGCCTGATCCCGGCTGGCGACACCGACCAATTCGCTGCGGGCCGCGGCTTTAATCGGGCCGATGAGCGCGTTGTTAATGTTGGCGGTGGAGATGAGTCCCCAGCGGACTTTGTCGGACATTGTGGTTTTCCTTTTGTGGATTGAAGTCGTGGGTTGAAGTCGTCGGTAAAAGTCGTCACTTAAGGTCGTCGATTAAAACTTGATCAGCTTGAAGCTCTCGGCGTGGGCCATGCCCGCCTCTTCGCCGGTTTTGGCCGTACGCTCGCGGATGCGGCTTGCCAGCTTTTCCCGGTCTTCCCCCACTTGGCTTACGTGGCAAGCCAGGGACGCAATGCGCGCATCGACAAAATCGGTCACATCCTCGTGGTGGTCGGGGTTGTCGGTCCAGAAAAAGTAGACTTCCGACACCCGCCAGGGGTCTTCGTCGCCCTCCAACTGCTCAGGGAAGATATTCCATTCCCGCGCCGACCAGACTGCGTCGATGGCGGCGATGCCCGCGGCCCGATGGTCCGGGTGGAGTTGATAGTGACGCCAGGGGTCGATGGCTGCAACAATATGGGGCTTCAGGCGGCGGATATAGGCGGCCAGCTCTCGGCGCAGACCCAAGCTATTTTCCAGCAGACCGTCGGGGTGGCGCAGAAAGATGACCTCTTTCACGCCCAGTTCGGCAGCCGCGGCCCGTTGCTCGGCTTCGCGCTTGGCGGCCAGTTGCTCTGGGCGCAAATTGCGGTCTTTGCTGCCTTTGTCACCGCTGGTGAGCAGCAGGTAGCGCACATCTTTGCCCGCGGCCGACCATTTGGCAATGGTCCCGCCGCAGCCAAATTCGGGGTCATCCGGGTGGGCGGCGATCACCAGCACCCGGTCAAGAATCTTTGTTTCTTCGCTCATTGCCCGTCACTTTCTTGGTGGAGGAATCGAACGTGGATTTACAGTGCAGGAAAGGTGGTGTGTCCGTCTCTCATTTTTGGCATATCATTTTTGGCACATCAGATATCAATCTTCACTTTGCGCCCGCTCTCAGCACTCTCGATGGCGGCGTGAACCATCGCCAGGCTCTTGATATTGTCGGTGCAGACGGTTTGAGGTGTAGAACCTCTTTTGATCGATTCGAGAAATTCGTTGATCACACCAGCATGATTGTCGAATGCCAAATGGGGCGTCACAGGTGGATCGAGGCGCTCGGTTTCGTAAAAAAAGCCCTGGTTGCCCGCGACGGCTGCCACCTGAAGCTCGTCTTCCCCATCCCACCGGGCGGTACCCCGCTGACCAATGGCCCGCCAATCGCACGCCCAGGCCGTTTGCAAGCCCTCGGCACACCAGCTCCCCCGATAATTGAAGACCAGCCCATTCGTCATCTCAAAAATGCACTGGGCCGACGCGCCGTGGGTATACCAGGAACCAGCCGGATTCCACTCGTGGCAATAGACGCTGATTGGGTCGGCATCGGCGATGTAGCGGGCCTGATCGAAAGAATGGATCGCCATGTCCACCAGCAGGACGTGCTCCATGGCATCGCGGAAGCCGCCAAAATGGGGGGCCAGGTAGAAATCGGCATTCAGGGTTGTCAGTGGCCCAATCTGCCCGGCGCGGATCACCTCGCGGAAGCGCACAATGTTGTCCAGGTAGCGCCGGTTTTGAATAATGGCGTAGGTTTTGCCGCTGGCTTGGGCCGCAGCCAGCATTTCTGAGGCATCGGTCATCGATTCGGCCATGGGTTTTTCGCCCAATACATGACAGCCGTGGGCCAGAGCCGCCAGCACCACACTTTTGTGAGCAGCGGGAATAGTGCAGTCGAAGACCACATCCGGGCTGGTTTCTGCCAGCATTTCGCTCAATTTTGTGCCAATGCGGGCATTTGTCAAGCCAAACTGTTCTTGCACTTTGGCAGCGTTGTCGGGCAACAGATCGACCAGCCCTACAAAGTCCAGGTCTGGGCGTGTGGCTGCGTGGTTCAGCCAGGCGCGAGTGATGCCTCCACACCCCACAAGCACAACCCGAAGTGGGGACCCAAACTGAGAATGAGAAGAAAGGGACGTTTCCATGCGGGCGTTCCTCTTGGCCGGTGGAAGGAGTGACAAAACAGATACGATTTCCTCCACAATGCCATTGATTGGCAAATATGACAAGTGAGGGGAAATGAAGTCGCAACTATCCTTGCGGGGGCCACATGTGCACATTGGGTGCGCATTGGGGGAGATGAAACCTGTCAATGATCTGCAACACACATACGAAGATTCTTCATCCCATTGACGGCGACCATTTCTGGGCGTATAGTGATCGAGAACCCATTTGAGGGCCTATCCCTTTCACAATTGAATAATAAGGCGGAGGAGCTATGCTTCGATCCATTAGGAGTGCACGTATACGCAAGGTATTCGGGCCGTTTGTTGTATGCGTATTGATTTTGTATGGAATGACACAGGTGGGCCGCTTATACGCTGCGCCCTTCAACCTGTCCCCATTCAAAGCGATCGTTGCTGCCCCCGTTTCCCAAGTCGCGGGTCCAACTCAAATTCCCCTTTCCCAACTGATCCCAACAATTGATGGAAGTTGCAACATAGGCAGCGAGTACGAAGGGGGCGCGTTTTTCAACTTCATAGATTCGAATCAGTTTCAGGGCCAGGTAATGGTGCAACACGACGGCAAAATGCTTTATGTTTGCATGATCGGCGCTCCTGGCACGCTCAAGGAACGTTTTGCCAGTGTATACCTGGACCGCAACAACCAGGCAGAAACGGTGGCCCAGGCCGACGACTACTCCCTGCGGGTCGGGATGACAACCAACGATCTGAGCAGCTTGCAAGGGACCGGCGTACCCAACGGCTATGAGTCGAATAGTGTAACGGGCTGGCAGGCCGTTGCTACTGAAGGGCGGATCGGCGACCAGGCCGAGTATGCGATCCCATTGGAACTCGTCTCGTTGGAGCTGGGCGGCGGGCTGTGCGATGCCGACTTTGGCCTGGCCGTCTACCACCATTGGGTCAACGATCAGGGCGATGATTACGGGATGCCTTCCAACCAGTTCTTCGACCAGCCCGCCACCTGGCAGCCGGTGGTGCTGGGTGGAACCGACAACGTTTGTGGTCAATCCGATCTGGGCGACGCGCCCGACTCGACCAATGGAATTAGCGCGGCTATGCAAGCCTATCCTGGCATCCAGGCCGAGTTCCCCACGGTCTTCCAGGCTGGTTCGCCCCTCTATGGTCCGCTTCACAAGAATGCCCCGCTCTACTTCCATCTTGGCAAAGAGATCAGCATGGAATTCGAGGCCGACAGCGGCGTTGACGCGGATGGGCTGAACAATATCGACCCCAAGGCGGATGTACCAGATCAGGATCGGTACGACGACGGCGTTCCCCAGGGCTATCCCAGCTTCGACAACTGTAAATACCAGGAATTCGTCTACGATGTGCG
>JAHEML010000188.1 GCA_024643705.1 Caldilineaceae bacterium
GCACTGGCGGCTCCAACAGTCGTACCAGGGGGCCTCCACCTGCTGCCAGCCATTCGATGATCCGTTGATGTAGCGCACGACCCCGATCTCGTAATTGTAGCGGGCCGATGGCCCTTCCGGTGCGTACATGGGCGCATCGCTGGGGATTTCGCTGTCCGGGTGGCGGGTGGTGGAAAATTCCATCATCCCTTCGCTGCCGATCACCCGGCAGCCCTGTCCGAGACCTCTCACCAAATTGCCTTCGATCAGAATCGTTGCCCCATTGTCGCAGCCGGCGATGCCCATGCAGGCGTCCTCGGCGGGCAAGCCCCGCTCCACCCGGTCGGTGGTGCGCTCCACGGATCCCAGCACCCATTCCACCTGGGGTTCATCCATCAGAAAGAGGGCCAGGCGGATATTGTGGGAATTGGTGTTGAGAATGTTGCCCCCATCTTCCACCTGCACTTGGGTGATTTTGCCGATCACCCCCTGGCGGATCATCTCCCGCGCCTTTTGCCAGGTGGCGTGATGGGGACGCTGATAGGCGATCATCAGCTTGACACCGTTGCGCTCGCAGGCCGTGAGCATGGCGTCGGCCTCGCCTAGATCGACGGCCATGGGTTTTTGGCAAAGAATGACTTTGGGGCGGCGGGCCGCGGCTGCAATCACCATTTCGGCGTGCTGCTGATGCCAGGAACAGACATCCACAAAGTCCGGGCGCTCTTTGTCCAGCATTTCGCGATAGTCGCTGTAACGGCGCTCGTCGTCCACATCGAAGAAATCGCCATATTCCCGGCGCGCGTCTGGGTTGGTGTCGGCGATGGCTCCGATGCGGGTGGGCTGGCCGGGCACACCCAGCCAGCCGCGAGCATGAACCCGGGCGATGATGCCGCAGGCGATGATGGCGGTACGGTAGTGGGACATTGGGGACTCCTATTGTGGGTGGGGTTGGATAGATGTCATCCTGTTTAATTGTATCGCTCATCTGGGCGGCTGCCAAGGTGGCTATTTGCGCGATTTAACGTTAGGAGTTGCGGCAATTGGCTGGTTGAGTAGCTAACAGAACCCGAAGCATTCTGTGTCTTTGAGGCGTGTTGAAACCGCCAAAAATAAGTTGGAAGAAGCAGGCAAGGCTGTCCAGTGGGGTAGGTGCGACCGCGAGGAGTTGTGCTACACTGGAAGCATGAACCAAGCGACGGGAAACGGCACAGCCACAAACGAGAACGTCACAGCCGGGATGATCGCGGATACTACAATGGCGCCGCGGTCAGCCGTGAGCAATGGCCCCCGCAGTGACCCCCGCCGCCTGCTTTTTGGGGTGGGCCTTGTGCTGGTGATCGGTCTCCTCGCCTGGAAAATTCAGCCCAGCCTCTTCCCCGCGACACCAGATCAGCCCATCTCCGCCGTCCCCGCGCCAGCCGTGGGCCACCCAGCACCCGACTTTACCTTACCCACTCTCGATGGCCCGGAGGTGCGTCTGGCCGATCTGCGGGGCAAACCTATCATCCTCAATTTTTGGGCCACCTGGTGTCCCCCCTGCCGCAAGGAGATGCCCGCGCTGGAGATCATATGGCAACAGCATAACCGGGGTGATGTGGTGGTGTTGGGTGTCGATCAGGGCGAAAGTGTGGGTACTGTCAGCGAGTATGTGCGCCAGAATGTGGGTGTCACCTTCCCCCTGCCCCTGGACCGTTCGCAAGCTGTAGGCGATCTCTATCTGGTGCGTTCCTTGCCCACCACCTTCTTCATCGATGCCCAAGGCATCATCCGGGAAATCCGGGTGGGTGGCCCCATGGAGTCGGACTTTCTCACCCAGCAGGTACGGAAACTGATACGATAAAAAGTGGCCGTATCGACTCGATACGGCCACTTTTTATCGTGTACTCATCCAAAACAACCCAGCCTACTCGTAGCGCAGGGCCTCCGCCGGATACACTCTGGATGCCTGCCACGCGGGCAGAATCGTGGTGAGCAGGGAGAAAAACCAAGCCGCCAGGAGCATGATACCAATCGAGAGCCAGGGAACGGGGAATGTCTGATCGGTGGCCAGGGTGTAGAACTGGCCGATCATCTTGTCCCCCAAGGACAGCCCCGTGGCTGCGCCGATGAGGATGCCGGAAAGGGCGATAAAGCTCGATTCCAGAATGAAGGCCAGGGAGACCATCTCCTTTTGATAGCCGATGGCCCGCAGCATCCCCACCTGTTGGCGACGTTCCACAACAGCCCGGCTGCTGATCACCCCCAGCCCGGCAATGCCTACCAACAGCCCCAAGGCCAAGAATCCCTGGAACAGTTGCAGAATGCCCCGCAGCACAGCCTGCCCCGCGGCAAACTGCTCGGCCAGCAGGGTTGCATTGAGGCCGCTGCTCAACATGGAGCGTTCCAATGCCTGGGTAGCTGCGATCTGGTCCACTCCATCCACTAGTTTGACATAGAAACTCTCTGGCCGAACCGGCTCGCTGTTGAGCGCGTCCAATACAGCACGGTTCAGTTGAATACTGCCCTGGGCCAGGGTTTCATCCCCCGCCAGCACACCGATGATCTGCACCGTGCGCACCACCTGGGCATCCCCTTCGCCAAAACGCACCTCGATGGAAACTGGCGGTATCTCCGCACCTTCTTCCAAGGTAAATCCATTCAACATAAAGTAGCCCCGGCGCCGGTTTTCTCGCCCCCCGTCCATCTCATCTGGGTCTGGCTCGGCAAAAATTGTGGGCCGGTCGGCCACCCGCCAGGCGGTGACCACAGCAACGTCATCCCGCTCGGCCAAGGCCTGCCACACCGCTGCATCGTCCGCATAGCCCCCGGCGCGCATGTCGAAGCCATAGACAGTGGCCGCCTGCTGGGCATAGCCCGCGTCGATCCCCGTGAGACCCACACCGTCCCAGCTAGACGGGCTGGGGCTTTCCTGCCGCGCGTCCACGCTCAGCCGGGAGACCGAACCCATCACAGCCACCACATCTGTGGGGAAGTCGGGCCGGGTTGCCGCTTCGCTAGCCAGGTCGGTTGCAGGGTCGAAGAAACTGAGCAGACCGCTGGAGAGTACTACATCGAAACCCGCCGTGGCTTCGTCGCTTGGCGTGGCGATGCTTTCGGTGGCCTGAATCACAATGCTCATCACCGTGACCGTTGTGATGACCATGGCAAAGAGCAGCATGGTGGTGCCTGTGCGGAAGCGAGAACTAAGCGGGTAGGCGATGGCTGTTTTGAGCACCGGGGCCAGCGCGCCAATGCCGCCAAAGAGCCGGGTGAACAGCCCCGCAATCGTATCGGCATTGAACATGATCACCAGAATCGCGCCAGCAATGATCATCGGCCCGCTGATAATAAATGAGGCCAGCAACCAAGCCGGGTTTTGGCTGAGGAGCGCGTTCTCCAGACCGGTCAGGGTAGTCCAAGGCACGGCCCACAGCGCCAGCAACCCCAAGCCAATCAGCGTGTAAATGATCCGTTCGCGCACGACTGCCCGCATACGGGTGCGCTGGAGCAGCCAGCCGATGGTCAGCCCGCCGCCAAAGAGCAGAAAGGTGATGGCAATCAGCGTCAGTGTCTGCCCAATTTCCTGGGCCAGATAGAGCAAATATCCACCCACACCCAGCAGCAGAGGACCCACCAGCCCGCGCCAGATTTTGGCGGCAGTGGAAAGGCGGGTAACGCCGCTCTGATCGGGCAGATCACGGATGGCCGCCACGATGTTCAGGCGGCTGACCTGCCACGACGAAATGGTGACGACGATAAATGTGAGGATAACGCCCACACAGTAGGCGATGATCAGCGACGTGGGGGCCACCGACCAGACGAACTCGAAGGGGATGGACTGGCTTGTCACCTGCTGGCTGAAGTTGCCAAAGACGCCCCGAATAAAGCCAATCATCCCATAGGAGACCAGCAGCCCCAGCCCCAACCCCAGCAGAGCCGCTGCCAGATCGTAAACCATGCCTTCGGTGACGAACATTTGCACCAGGTGACCCCGTTGCATGCCCACGGCACGGGCAATACCCATTTCTGTGCGCCGTTCTGCTGCCATCATCACAAAGATCAGGAAGATGAGCAGCACACCAGCCAGGATGGAAAAGGCCCCAAAGACTGAGAACATGGAACCAAAGGCGACGCCCGCGATATCCGCGGCATTGACGACAAACTGTTTGCTCAAGGGCGACAACACTTCGAAATCATCCAAGCCATCGAATGCGGCGCTCAGATCGGTTGTGTTGTCGCTGCCCAGCGGCAGGTCGAGAATCCATTCGCGCACGGCGGTGCTGCCCAACGCGCTACGAAATAGCTTTTCGTCCACCGGGTTGGCCGGGTCTACCCCGGTTTTCAGCGTCTGAATTTGCTCTTGGAAACCAGTGACACCGCCCATCTGTTCTGCAAAGTCGATCAGAAACTGGGGCGCGCCCTCCATATCAATCGTGGGGTTCTGTGCGTTGTCGGCCTCGCGCAGAATAGCAGCCGAGACCTGATCCGAGCGTAGCACAGCTATCGACCGGGCCAGCTGGGCCTGGTTGAGGGAGAGACTACGCAGTACCTCGTCTACCGGATCAGTGAGGGCCATCCCTTCTATCTCGTCGCCCTGGTTGGAGACAAGAATGCTGTTGATTCGCCCGGACATAAAGAGCAGCTTTTGCGCCTCGGCCACGTCCAGCATTACCACGGGGGTCAGCGCGCCCATGGGGCCGGATTCTTCCACAATGGCCCGCACCCGATAGGGCACGGGGATAGGGCCAACGAAGATTTCCAGCAAGTCGCCGGGCCGGGCATTGAGCTGTTGCGCGCCTAGCTCATTCAGGTAGACATCCCCTTGGCGGAGTTGCAGCCCATATTGGCTCAGGGTGCGGTCGATATCCTGGCCCAGGGTGTTGAGGTTGATGGACGAGAGCAGGGCCGTGGTGGTGGAGAGGGGGTTGGTGATGTTCAACCCCAGGGCTTCCAGGGTAGGCAAGGTGACGGGCGCGTCCGGGTCTATGCCCATCTGCCCTAACTGCTCGTTGGTCAACCCCAGCCCTTCCAGGCTCAGGGTATCGATGCCCTGCTGATCCAACAGGCTTGTGTCGATGCCCAGATTTTTCAGGGTTGCCACGTCCAGGCTCAGGCTGCGCAGGGTTGTGCTGAGGGGTTGGCCGGTTGTAACCAGCGCGCCCACCGCGGCAATGGCCGCACCCGCTTCGGCAACGCCGATGTCTTGCAGCCCAACCGTGGCCGCGGCATCGCCAATCAGGCTTTGCGTGCCGGCAAAGAGATTGGCCGCCCCCACAAAGATGTTGCCCACGCCTGGTTGCAGATCGGCCATGCGCACGGGTGTACCATCGAGCGCGTGCAAGCCAAATTCCTGGGCGTAGTTTTCGTCCACAGCAAAGATGAAGCCCAGTGGCTCGCCCTGGCCCGTATTGACGTTGCGCACAATCGAGGGGAAGATAATCGAACCGGCTACACCATCGACCATTTCTTCACCGGCCAGTTGATCGCGCAGCAGATCGTAGCGGCTCTGGTCGATCCCAGGTAGACCGTTTTCAAATAGAGTGAGAATACTGGCAAGATCACCCGCTGCCAGATCATTGATGAGCTGGGTTTCTTCGTTGTTGGTATCAATCGTGCCGTTGTCGGCCAGAGCCATCAGGTCGCCCAGAAAAGCTGGCGAGACTACCTGATCGATCATCCCATAGGCATTGACAGCGTGGTTTTGTACCGAACGATTCAGCGTGTCGCCCAGGCTGAAGGCGCTGACAATGATCAGGGTGCTGAGGGTGAGTCCAACGACGATCAGCACGGATTGGGCCGGGCGACGGGGGATGTTGCGCAGCCCAAGTTTGGCGATGATCGGTTTACGCAGAGCAATCAGCCCGATGCCGAGAAGGATCAGCCCCAGCGCAATGGCGAGAGATATGGCGGTCGTATTCAGGATGCTCATACGATCTCCTCGTCCTGGTTCACGATTTTCCCGTCCTGCATGCGCACCACCCTGTCACACAGCGCGCCCACCCCTTCGTCGTGGGTGACGATGATAAATGTGCGCCCTTGCTCTTTGTTCAGCCGTTGCATGAGGGACAAAATTTCGCCTGATGTGACTGCATCCAGATTGCCTGTTGGTTCGTCGGCCCAGACCAGGGCGGGGTCGTTGACCAGGGCGCGGGCAATTGTCACCCGTTGGCGCTGTCCGCCGGATAGCTCGGCTGGCCGGTGGTTGGCCCGGTCTGCCAGCCCAACAGCATCCAGCGCGTCTTTGGCACGCTGCCGGGCATCGCTCTGGTTGACGTTGCTGACAAGCAGGGGCAGTTCCACATTTTCCTGGGCGGTGATCACGGGGAGCAGGTTGTAGGTCTGAAAAACAAATCCCATGCGTTCGGCCCGCCATGTGGTGCGTTTGCGGTCACTCATTTTGGAGAGAGAAGCACCTTCGATCAGCACTTCGCCCTCGTCGAAATAGTCCAAGCCAGAGAGGCAATTGAGCAGGGTGGTTTTGCCACAGCCCGACGGCCCCATGATCGCCACCATTTCGCCGGGCTGGATGGTCAGGTTGATGCCCCGTAGGGCGTGGACTTCGATGGCACCGGTGTGGAAGGTCTTGTGGACGTTGCGGGCGTCGATAATCGGCTCGGACATGTCAAGCTCTCCAGTTGAATTCATTCTTTCGATGGTTTGTTTCAATTCAGCATACCAGACTTCTCTGCTCTGTGCATGGTTAAAAGGTGCTGGTTTGCGCGCGGATGGTTGATGAATTTATCGCCCAAATGGATGATGCGGCGCAGAAGGCGCGTGATGCACTACGCAAGCGGCGACAATTCAGTTGCAGCTTATGGCGATTGAACAGATATAGGATGTAAAGATATAGGATGTAAAGATATGCGATGCAGGGTTATGCGATGCAAATGTTGAGGGGCGGCCCAATGGACCGCCCCTCGTTCTCGCTATCTGATTTCTAACCTGTTGGCCGGGCTATTACAGATTGGGGTTGGCCGGTGCTTCGAAGGGGACGCTGTTCTGTCCATCTTGGGTTCCCCGTTGACCGCCAGGGCCATGCTCGCCTCGTTCTCCTCTGCTACCATCTCCCCTGCTACCATCTCCCCTGCTACCATCTCCCCTGCTACCATCTCTACCGTGCCCACCGCGTCCGCCGTGTCCATCCCGTCCGCCAAAGTCCGGG
>JAHEML010000189.1 GCA_024643705.1 Caldilineaceae bacterium
TCGACGCCACGGGCAACCCCAAGTCGATGATGAATAGCTTCGGTTTTGCAGCACAAGGTGGACGCGTCGTCTTTGTGGGGTTGGTGCAGGGCGACATTAGCTTCAACGATGCCGAATTTCACCGCCGGGAATTGACGCTGAAGAGTACCCGCAATGCCACCGCCCAGGATTTTGATCGGGTGCTGGCCGCGTTGACAGAAAAGAGCATCCACGTGGACCCGTGGATCACCCATCACGCAACACCGGAGGAGATGCTGGGCCGTTTCGAAAGCTGGACCCAACCGGAGACTGGGGTTGTCAAGGCGATGCTGGATTTTTGAGGAAAATAAAACGCTGACGACCAACGACTGATGACCGACGACTGATGACCGACGACTGATGACCGACAACGCATATCAGTTCGGTGCAAATAGCTGCTATTTGGGTCGGACAACACAACAAGGAACAATGATGCTCAACATACCTTCTGAACTCACCCTCTACCCTGCCTCCGTGGTAGAGCAGGACAATACCACTTTTTGCATGTTGCGGGATGCGGATGGCAAGCGCCTTCTGGGAGTCTTCGGCAACACAGATGGCTTTGTCCCCAATGCCGTGACCGCGGACGGGCTGGCGATCTGCCCATTGACAGCGGAAAACGCCCGACAAGTGCGTAGGCGCCTGCCCTGGGCCGCGCCGGTGGCACTGGGCCTGCGCACGTCCGCGGGCTTTGGCGACAGGCTGGGCGTAGCGACACCGGGCCACGTTCTGGCAACCCAGGGCACGGGGGTTGCCCCGATCTACGCCCAGCAATCCGTACGCGAGAACACCCGCACAGGGCGCACACCCCAAAATGTGGTCGACGACGCCATGTGGGGCGTGCTGCAAATGGGCTGGCACAGCGATTGGGGCGCGGATGCCGACCATATGAAGACCATCGCCGACATTGATCCCTTTGTGGATGCGGGCTACACATTCTTCACCATCGACCCCGGCGACCATGTGGACGATGCAGCCGAACACGCCGACGACACCTCTTTGGCCGCGCGGGTGGCTGCACTCCCTTGGGAGAACCTGGAAAGTTCGGTGGAGGCCATGCGCGCCCGCTATCTGCGCAGCTTCGATCTGGATGACCGCACCCTGACTTTCGATGAACATTTTCTCTACAAAGCCGCGGCTAAATATGCCCGGGCCGTGGCCCACACAGTGGCAATGGCCCGCCATCTGTCAGCACGGATGAACGGCAAACCCTTCGATCTGGAGATGTCGGTGGACGAGACCCACACCACGACGACCCTCCACGAGCATTTGTATGTGGCCGGGGAATTGCAGCGCCTGGGTGTTTCGGTGGCAAGCATGGCCCCCCGTTTTGTGGGCCGCTTTGAAAAGGGTGTGGACTATATCGGCGATCTGCCCGAGCTGGATGACAATATCGCGGGCCATGCCGCGGTGATGCGCTATTATGGCAACAGCTACAAACTCAGCCTGCACACCGGCTCGGACAAATTCGGCGTCTACCCCATCGCCATGAAATACACCGACGGCCTGGTACATCTAAAGACCGCGGGGACCAGCTACCTGGAAGCCTTGCGGGTGATGTCCACCATCGACATTCCCTTCTTCCGGGAGATTCTCGACTTTGCCCGGGGTCGTTACGAGGAAGACCGCAAGAGCTATCACGTCTCGGCCATTTTGGGCAAAGTGCCGGCTGCTGCCACACTCAGCGACGCCCAATTGCCCGATCTGCTCAATCAGTTCGACGCACGCCAGGTGCTGCACGTGACCTTTGGCTCGGTGCTCGATCACTACGGCGACCGACTACAAGCCATGCTGGCCACCCACGAAGGCGAATATGATGCGGCCATCAAAGCCCATTTTGACAAGCATTTGGCGGCGTTTGCAAGATAGCGTATAGCGTATTCCGAAGTGCGTCCTGCTCGACAGAGACCAACATCATTTGAGAATAGTTATCGTTTGAGAATAGTTGAGATTGGCCTCAATCGTCACTCCTCACGCAAAACGCAACACCCAACATCCTTTACCAATGTAGAATGGAGAATACCCCAATGACCGATCGACTCTCCCTTGTTTACAGCACCCTGGGCTGCCCCGATTGGAGCCTGGAACGCATGGTGGAACAAGCTGTGGCCGACGGCTATGCCGGCCTGGAAATCCGCGTGCTGGATGGACAGATTATCCCCGCGGATATGCCCGCGAGCCGACGTGCCGAGATTCGCAGCCTGATGCAGCAGAATGGGTTGATTATCGCCGGGCTGGGGGCGTCCACCCGCTTTTCGTCGCCCGACCCAGCGGAACGGCGCAAGAATCAGGACGAATTGCGCCGCTATTTGGAGCTGGCGAACGATCTGGAAAGCCCTATGGTGCGCACCTTTGGCGGAGGAGTGGCCGAGGGGCACACGATTGAAGAGACGATCGATTGGCTGGCCGACGGACTAGCCGGGGTGATGGATACAGCCGCCGCTCAGGGGGTGACAGTTGTCCTGGAAACCCACGACGCCTTTTGCCGGGGACAGGAAGTGGCAGCAACATTGGCAAAGGTCGAGCATCCCAACCTGAAGGCCGTTTGGGATACCCATCACCCTTACCGGATGGGAGAGAGCGTGGCCGACACGTGGAAATTCATCGGCCACCGGCTGGCCCATGTTCACATCAAAGATGCCCGGTTGCGACCAGATGGCGAGTGGGATTTGGTGCTGCTGGGCCAGGGTGAAGTACCCAACCGAGAGGTAATCAACTTGCTTCTTTCTAAGGGATACAGCGGCTACCTGAGCGCAGAGTGGGAGAAGAAGTGGCACCCCCACATCGAAGATCCGGAGATAGCCCTGCCCCAACACGCTCGTGTTCTGCGCGAGTGGATGGGGCAGGCGTAGCGTTTGACCGTCACCCTTCCCGCCAGGGCATGGCCCGCCAAGCCACAGGGCGACCTGGTGGGTGGGTGATGGCAGATGAGACTCGATTGACCGCGATGCTGGCATCTTGTCCCCGGTCAGCCAACGCCATCGACATCGCTTCATCAAAGCTGGTTGTGCAGTGGGCAAAACCGTAGTCGGCTGCTTCCTGGGGGCCAATGCCGTCACACACCAGAATGACCTTGCGCCTTTCCAGCACCCGACGAGCCGTGTAAAGGGAGGAGATCGTACGCACGTTGACAGCCCGACGCACCATCTGCCGGGCCATCTCTTCTGTACCCGCTTTGAAGAGGTCACGCACCTGCTCCGGCGTCATCTCTCGTCCGTGGCCGCTGGACTGCGAAGCCGCCCAGCCACCCGCGGCCGAGAGGGCCAGGATGATGATCCCATCTTCCTTGACACCTAGTTCCGCCCCCTCCATGCGGATGAAGAAAGCAGATGAGAGGTGGCGCTCGAAGCCCTCGCCCGGATACAGAACGTAGATGTCCGCCGGGTCCATCTTTGTCATCCAGATGTCCCGTCCCCGTTCACGGATGGCCTGCCGATGTTCCGCCACAAACTGCCCCGCATAGACATCCACCATCCTCGCTCGGCTGTCCACCAGCATGTCAATCTTCATCTCCAAATGGGCCATCCCCGCGGCCTCTTCCATGTCCCGGCGCATGTGGTTGCCGTCGGTCAGCCCCAGAGGATTGACCTCTTTGACCACGCCATAATGGTTCTGCTCGATGGTATCCCAACCAGCCACACCAGGCAGAATAATCTTCCCGCCGCCACACCAGCCACCCTGTAGGTTGGGGCTGATTTCGCCAATGCCGATGCGATAGTCGGCCTCGGCCACCACCCGGTTGATCCAGACAGGTGTCCACTGGCTGGTGACGCCCAAATAGGAGAGGCTGGCTTCGTCGAAACAGTCGTGGCGGATGCAACGCACCCGACTCATCAGCGATGGGCCAAAACGCTGCTGCCATTGGGGGCTGGGGTGGCTGCCTGGCGCATAGACAAAGGTCACATCCCTGTCTGGCACACCCAGGCTGTTGAGGTGATCCAACAGCCTATGGCCCAGACCACCTCGCTCGCCGAGCATCTCATCGGTGAACCGATCCCCTGTCATCACCGCAACCGTATTGCCGGGACGCAAACTATCGGCCAGGGGTGTGCAATCAATCGGATTTTTCAGGGCATCTACAATGGCCTGCCAGGGGTCCGGAACCGGGGCGAAATCGGTCATAGAAACTTCGGCAACGATGTTCTCTTCGGGCACACAGAGCACCCGCTCGCTACCGTTCCACTCCACAGGAAATGGCTTCAATGAAATGGGAAAACTGGGCATTAGAATTCTCGCTACTTTGCCAGATAGGTCTTGATAATGTCGATGATGAGACCAATGTCGTAACCAACATCCGCCAGGGGTGTGCGACAGACGGCCCCTTCGGTTACGCAGCGATGAAAGTGGCGCATCTCGCGCACAAAGGCGCTGTCCCAGTCGATGGCGGGCTGCTTGCGATAGGTGGTTCCTGTGTCGTCGATCCCCTGCACGGTGATCTTGGAGATATGGCCCTTGGAAAAGCCGGTGGGGTATTCTAAGATGACGCGTTTGTTACCACCATATATCTCCAGCGATTCCTGGAAATCCCATAGTTCAGGCAGATCGATCCAGGTGGCGACGCAGCGCGCGCCGTTGGCATAGGCAAGGGTGGTGGTGAAGGCCCGGCCATCCAACCAAATTTCGGTACTCACAATCTCAGTGGGCACGCCCATCACAGCGCGCAACCCATACAGATCGTGGATCATGCTGCCAGACAGCATGTGAAAAGCCCGCTCCACCGGCGGCTCTACAGGGCCGATTGCTTCGCCGCGGGCGGCGATGCGGGCAGCATTCGTCGCGTCGATGGCAGCTTGGGGGATGTCGTCAAAACGGCGGATATCGAACTGGGCCAAGTGAAGATTGTTGTTGGGGTGCAGGTGATTGATCTGCACAAAGGTGATGTCCATGCTTTCGGCCTCGGCGCGGGCAATCTCGAAGGCCGGGTCGAAGACCTTCATGTACCCGGCCTGGCCCACCTTGCCCGATCGCTCTTGGGCGGCCAGCATCCGTGCCAACTCCTGTCGGGAGAAGCAGACGGGTTTTTCGATGAAGACATGTTTGCCTGCGTCGAATGCGGCCACAGCCACGTCGGTTTTAGGGTCGCTCTGGCAAAGCAGCACCGCGTCCACATCTGCCGCCAGCAAGTCGCGATAATCAGTAAAATGGTGGGGCACATGGAAACGTTTGGCAACATAAGCCGCAGCCCCAGCCGACACATCACAGACTGCGGTCACTTCGAATTCATCTTGCAGTTCCAGCAAATTGGGCAGGTGATGGACTTGGGCGATGGCCCCACAACCGACAACACCCATGCGAATCGGTGTCATTGTCTTCTCCTATGCAGTATGTTTGAGAGTATGTAGAGATCAATCGGATGGTGAAAATTTACAGCAAAGTGGTCGATTGGGCATGGTTCCTAAGTTGGATTGCCATCGACCATACGAGGGGCCAGTTCATTCCAGGTGCCGTCCAGCGCGAAGAGTTCGGTGTGCAGCGCGGAGAGAGTATCCCACATGGCAGCACGGGCCGCCGATGCAGCCGACAAATCGCCCCGTCCCATCGCGTCCCGGTAGGCTTGGGCCTGCTGGGCTTGCACCTGTGCAAAACTCTGGGCATTGGCCGCGATTCCGCCAGCGGCCTGGACGTGCTGATCCAGGAGCGCATCGACAGATGTGTCGGCGTCGATCTCGACATCATAGGCGCTGTGTGGGGCGAAACGGGGCGGCTTTTTGGTTCCACCTTCGTTCCAAAAGGTGTGGGTAGGCTGAATGTGGGGTGTGACCGACAGATACATGATCATCGGTTCGTCGCCCAGCACCCGTACAGAATGCATCTGATCAACCAGGGCAATACACATTTGCCCTGGCCCCAGCTCTTCCGATTCCCCGTCGATGGTAAATTCGCAGCGGCCAGAGAGGATGAGGAAAATTTCGTGGCCCAGATCGTGGGTATGCCCTTGCGCGGATTGGCCCGGCTCCATGCGCAGGAAGCGCGAGCGAATCTGGGGAGTGACAAGGATGTTGCGGATGTCTGTGCGAAAATCGTAGACAGGAAAACCCATTTTTCACTGCTCCTTATGAACGTTATTCGTTATGAACGTTATTCGATCCGCTTTTTCAATTTGGGGTCCAGGAAATCCCGCAGGGCATCGCCAAAGAGGTTGGCGGCCATGATGGCAAAAGTGATCGCCAGCCCTGGAAAGACCACCAGCCACCAGGGTGGCCGAAAGGCTGCTGCCAATACCCCGCCCAGCATGTTGCCCAGGCTGGGGGCTGGGGGGGGGATCCCTAGGCCCAAAAAGCTCAAAGCCGATTCGGCAAAGATGGCTCCGCCCAGATTGAGGGTTGCCACCACCAGAATCGGGGCCACCACTTGGGGAGCCACATGGCGCACCATAATGCGCATGTGGCTGGCCCCCACGCAGCGGGCGGCTTCGATGTAGGCGTTTTGATTGACAGAGAGGACAACAGAGCGGATGACCCGGGTAGACGACGGGATGCGGGTGATGGCAATGGCGATGATGACTGTGGTCAGGCCGGCGCCCGACACAACCAATAGGAGCAGAGCGAGGATCAATGAGGGGAACGACATGAGCACATCCACCAACCGCTGGCTGATGAGATCGAAACGCTTGCCCAGATAGCCACTGGCAATTCCCCAAATAAAGCCAATCATATCGCCAATGAAGACAGAAGTCAGACTAACAAGGAGGGTGATCCGGAAGCCGAAGATGATGCGGCTCAACACATCTCGCCCCAGGTTATCCGTGCCCAACAGGTGATCGATGGTGGGGCCTTGACGGATCGCACCATAATCGGCTTCTAGCGGGTCCATGGGCGCGATCTGAGGTGCAAATATCGCCAGAATGAACATGATGACCCAAAACAGCAGCCCAACAGCACCGATGGGCGAAGAACGGACAAAACGCACTGTAGCGCTGACGAGGCGCGAGGCAATGCTGGGCGATTTAATTTCCACAGTCAACTTCGTGCTCGTCGGGTCCGGCGACACAGTCTTCGAATAGGTCATTCCCTACCCCTTTGCGGGTAGACGCTTTGAGTTGCTATGAAAAACGGCTGTGCTTCAATCATAACGGATGCGTGGATCCAAAAAG
>JAHEML010000190.1:0-6622 GCA_024643705.1 Caldilineaceae bacterium
TCTGCTCCAGTGGCACCGCGTCGATGCGGTCGGTGGGGCGGTAGCAGTGGGCACAGGCCAGGTTGCAGGCGTTGGTCAGGCCGATGCCAACAGAATAAGCCATTTGTGTCTCCTTTGAAGAATGGAACGCGGATGATGCTGATTGAGCGGATGACCGCGGATTGTGGGTGGTTTCTGTAGGGCAGATTTCTTGAGAGCCGCTACACTTGGCGGGTAAGAAACCCATCCTACGCGTTTTGTCGTCGGGCAACAAGAATGTATTCGTTGATGGACGCAAAAAACAGCCCCGCGGCCAGACGGTTGTCCAGTTCGCCCACCCAATTGTCGAATTCGGATTGGTCGATGACGCCGTTCTGCAAGGCCAACTCGCCGCAACGGCGCACACTGCCGAAATGGGTGGTCGTTTCGTCCCGCCCGATTGTGGTCAGCACGCGAATGTCGGCAATGCGCCAGCCCGCGGCCAAGCCACGGCCCACCAGTTGACGCCCCATCCAATTGTTGCCGTCCACGGTGTCGGTGCGCCAATCGAGAATGCGCCGGGTCAGCGCCCGGTCGCTCTGATCCACGGCCATTGTGCCCCAGTCGCATTCCAGAATTGCCAACCGCCCGCCGGGGCGCACCACCCGGCCCAATTCCACCAAAGTTGCGTGGGGGTCTTCCACGTGGAGCAATGTCCGGGCCATCGCGCCGCCATCGAAACTGTCATCCGGGAAGGGCAGGGTTGCGCCGTTGTACTGTTCGTACCGCAAATGATCTGGCCCGCCACAAGTGCGGGCAAAGTCGAGCATCCCAGTGCTGATGTCCACGCCGACCACTGCACCGGGATCACCCACCAAGGGAGCCAGCCGTCGGGCGATGACACCTGTGCCGCAGCCAAAGTCCAGCAGTCGTTCGCCGGGCTGGGGTGATAGCGCTTCCACCAGGGCAACGTGAGCCTGGGCCTGATCGGGGATGTCGGCGCGGCTATTGATGAATTGGGCCAGCGAGTGCAGCCCATCCGCGGGCAGTGCGTCCGGGTTGCGCCAGGGATTGGTCATGGGGTCACCCGGATATGTTCAGCCAGCCAGCGGCGGGTGTGGCGGGCGGTTGCGGGGGGCAGGTGGAGCAATTCGGCTTCCAATCGGTCCAATTCGGCCCCGGTGTCTACGTCGTACCAGACGGGAAGCAGGGCAACTTTCAGGCCCAACGCGTGGGCGATGGCGAGGGAATCTTCCAGGACGGTGGCTGTGCTCATTTCCACTTCGCGCAACAGCCGAGGCTGGGGGTGGGTGACGCCGACCAGATAGTAGCCGCCGTCGTCGCAGGGGCCAAAGACCACATCCGCGCCGGCATCGAGCTGGGCGTAGGCAGCCTGCACATTGGCGACTGGCAGGGTTGGGCTGTCGCTGTCCATCACTACGGCTTGGCGCGCACCCGCGGCCAGGGCATCGCGGAGGAGATTATCCAGCCGCGCGCCCAGATCGTCCCCCCGCTGGGGGTGCAGGACGAAGTCTGGGGCCAGGTCTCGAAAATAGCCGTTGGCGTCTTCGGGCAGATAGCTGATGGAGCGCTCTGTGCCTTCCACCTGGCGCATCACGTCCAGGGTGTCAGCCAGAAAGCATTCGTAGAGCGCTGCGGCCTGGTCGCCGGAGAGGGGCGGGCAGAGGCGGGTTTTTGTTTGCCCGGCGGCAGGCCGTTTGGCAACCACCGCCAGAAAACGGTCACGTGTTGGAATGGTCATTCAATCAGTTTCCAGACTCGTTTTGGGTTTCAAATGGTTTTTTCAACGCGCAGAGGCAAAGCAGCAAAGAGGATTGGGTTTTCCTCTGCATCTTCGCTTCTCCGCGTCATTGCGTTGAGCAGTTTTACCCATAGTTAGCTCAGTGCCATGAGCAGTTGGGAGATGCGATTACCCTGGGCTGCGGATGCCGAAATCTGGCGGCGCAGGATGCCGTCGATGCCAAAGATACGGCCCGGAGCCAACCCCAGCAGTGCAATCGAAAGCAGGACAATCGCCCCGTAGGCCCACTCCCATTCGTAGGGCCTGGGCACATTTGCCAACCCAATCCACAGCTGCAGCGAGATACCGATGGAGACCAACGCGCCAAAACGGGAGAGAAAGCCCAGGAGCATGGAGGCGAATATCCAGAATTCGGCCAGCCAGATCAACCAGCCAAAAATGGCGATATTGGGGATGATCACATTGTCCAGCAGCAGGGCGTTGGCCTGGGCCAGGGGTGCGATGTTGAAGCCAATTTTGGGCAGGCCAGCAGGCCGCATATCTGTCACCAGCACCTCACGGAAGCGGTCCTGGTAGATGGATTCCAGCCCCATCCAGTAGCACAGGCCGCCGCTGCCGTTGCCATCCCAATAGTTGGGTGCTTCGGCGGCAACAGGAAAGGCGAAATCGTTTGAACAGCCAAAGGTGGGGGGCAGTTTCCAGAATAGCTGGGTAAAGAAAAGGTAAGCCAACCCCAGCCGGGCCACAACCATTGTGATTTTGCGCAGGCGTTCGTCCCAGTTTGGTGTGGCAACTTCGGCGGCAGAATTCATTGGCTGCTCCTTTGAGTACAAGAGATTGGGTTTGAGGGTGAGTGTATACGCTGGGTCTGCTCTATCTATTGCCATAGTGTGAACAGTTTCTTACATCCCGCGCAGCCGGGCCGCGTGGAGAACTGCGATCACGGTCATTCCATCGCGGATTTCGCTGCGCACGACCATATCCAGCACTTCGTCGAAGGGGAAGACGGCTACTTCGAAGAATTCTGTGTCGTCGGGGGGCAGGGCCGAGCGGGTGAGATCGTAGCCCAGGTAGAGGTGGGCTGTTTCGTCGCAGATGCTTTTGGATGTGTAGTAGGTGCTAACGGGGAGAAGACGATCGGCGGTGTAGCCCACTTCTTCCCGCAATTCCCGCAGGGCGGCGGCGGCAGGTGCTTCGCCCTCTTTGACGCCGCCGGTGGGCATCTCCCAGCGCTGGTTTTCTCCAAAGACATAGCGGTATTGGCGCACCAGGGCCACGTGATTTTCGTCTACAAAGGGCAGCACGCCCACACATTGGCCGAAGGTGACAACACCGTAGACGGTTGTGCGTCCATCGGGCATTTCGGCAATATCCTCGCGCAGGCGCATCCACTTGTTTTCGTAGATCGGTTGGCTGGATCGGGTTTTCCAAGGGACAGGCGGCATAAGGGGTAGCCATCTTTCGCTGTAAAGGCTGCGGGAGAAGTGTGGAACAGCGGTACTGCTCGATTATTCTGTCCAGAGCTGATTTGATCAGTGGGGAGCTTTACATATCTTCGCCCAATCCTGGGCTTTCCGCAAACAAAAAGGTCTGCCAAGTTTACGCAACCTGGCAGACCATGGCAGTTGTTCCTGCAAAACGTGAAACGAGAAACGTGAAACGAGAAACGTGAAACGAGAAACGTGAAACGAGAAACGTGAAACGAGAAACGTGAAACGAGAAACGTGAAACGAGAAACGTGAAACGAGAAACGTGAAACATGAGATTAACCGACCTTTCTCACGTTTCACGTTTTATTCGTTGCGCAAACATTGTTTGCGCAACGATAAAGTCTACAATTTGTTCCTACTGTCCGCCTGTGTTCACTGTCGGCACAATGCCAGGGCCTGGCAGAACGATCGTCGGCGCTGTGCCCTCCGGCACAAAGATCACTTTGTCGGTCTGGTTGAGCGCCGATGCGTTGGCACGGGCCAGCAACAGGCTCACGTAGGAAGGCATGGAGTTGTATAGTTCGGCCAGGGCGGCTTCGCTGGCAATTTCGGCTTTGGCTAATTCAGCAGCAGCTTCGGCTTTGGCCCGGTTGATCTCTAGATCTTGCTGGGCAGAAAAAAGATCGTTGGCTTTTTCGGCTTCGATCACAACCCGCTGGGCTTGGACACGCTCCTGTTGCAACTTGGCAAGGGTTGTCTCCTGGCGGGCCTGCTCCTGAATCCGGCTCTGGGCCACGCGGATTTCACCTTCCTGGCGGGCCTGCTCGGCATTGGCCTGGGCGCGGGCACGCAGAGTATCCTGGGCCGCCTTCTCGGTTTCCAGACGACTGGCGACAATCGCATCCAACGCGACCTGCACGTCGCCAGAGAGAATTACATCGGGCACGACAACGTTCTCAATTGTCAGACCAAAATTGGTCGCCAACGAGCTGACCTCTTCGTCGATACAGTTGCGCAACACATCCCGCGCCGTTCCCACCACATTGTCGTCGAAGGTGCGGTCGCCCACGCAAACTTTCATGGCCTGGCGCGCCAGGTCCATCACACGGGAGCTAGCCAGTTCGTCGCTCAGGTAAATGCCTCGGTATTGGGCCCAGAGGGTGCGTAGGGTGTCTTTGTTGTGGACTCCAGGACGGAAGATGTCGCCGCTAACCACCAGGCCGATACGCTGCTTGTCTTTGGTGATAATCTCTTCATCCTGCACGCTGAAGGGAATGCCCTGGCTGGAGACCCGCACCAAATCTACGTACAGGCCCACATCCGAGTAGACGCCGGGGCCGACCACGTCCTGAATCTTGCCACCCTGGAACTTGACGCCGACTTCCTGCTCATCGATTCGTTCGAAGGCATAATAGAACTGGCCGGCAAAGACAAGCAGAAAAAAGCCGAGCACAACAACAACAACAGCGACCACCAAGGGTGATCCGGCAAGAGGATTGCGACGATTAGGGAGTGTACTCATTGAATTTCCTTGTCTTTCCCCTTCGATAGGGGACGAATGGGACATCTGGGATCAGCCCCAGTGTCTTTTGTGAATAAGAATCAACGCACTATACGGTACGACAGGAAGAAAAGATAGTTTCTGAAGTCTGCCGCAACAAATGATTATTGGCCGCGGAATTGGGGCGTTCGCCGTTCTCGAAACGCATCGACCCCTTCCTGTGCATCTTTGGTATAGGATGCCAAACTGCCGGCCATGGCTTCCAATGCGATCATTTCGGCACCGTCGATCAACTGTTTTGTCATCTGCACCGCCACAGGCCCGTTGGCGGCAATTTCACCAGCCAGCTGGTTCGCCCGCTCCATCAATTTTTCCCCTTCCACCACTTCATTGACCAGCCCCCAACTTTCGGCCAGCGTTGCGTCTATCCGCGCACCGCTGAAGATCATCTGTTTGGCTCGACTTTTCCCGATCAAATCGGGTAACCGCTGGGTGCCGCCCCAGCCAGGAATGATGCCCAGCTTCACCTCTGGGAAAGAGAGATGCACGCCCGCGGCCGCCAATCGCAAATCAGCGGCCAGGGCAAGCTCCAGCCCGCCGCCAAAGGTGTAGCCGTTGAGGGCGGCAATCACCGGTTGGGGCAAGCGGGCGTAGCGTTCGAAGATGCGGTGGCCGTCCCGAATCCAGCGGCGACCCATCTCCAGGGGCGAGAGGGCGCTCCATTCGAAGATGTCTGCGCCTACACAGAAGGCCTTGCCAGCCCCCGTGAGCAGGACAACGCACACATCCTGGTTGCGGTCCAATTCATCGGCAATGGCATCCAATGCCGCCAGCATCTCCCCGTTGAGCGCGTTGAGCTTGTCGGGGCGGTTCAGGGTAACAGTAGCAATGGAATCGGAAAGGGAGAGGTGGACAAGCTCGGAAGGCATGGCGTCTCCAGCAAGTGGGTGTAGAGCAATGGGTTTATTGAACGATCGGAATCACTGCCGCGTCTGAAAGCAATCACCCAATGATCGAACCAGCCAAACAAGCGTTGGTTCAGCCGAAAAAGAGCGAATGCACATGAGGGTTAGCAAACAATCCGCCTGGGTCCAGCCTTTGTCGCACGGTCTGGAACGCGTCCCAGTGGGGGTACAGCGTGGCGAAATCCTGGGCCGCATGGCTGTGGAGCTTGCCCCAATGGGGGCGACCCCGAAAGCTGCGAAAGATGGCCTCGGCGTCGTTGAAGAAGTCGGCGTAGGGCAGCCCCGCGGCCTGGTGAATGGAGATCGTCACACTCTCCCGCGCGTATGCCGGGCTGAGCCAGATATCGTCGGCGGCCAGAGTGCGGTACTCCACCGGCCACTGCACGTCCGGGTGGCTCCTTTGCATGAGCGCTCGGATTTCGTGCATACAGGCTGGCCCATCCGCCGCGGGTATTGCGAATTCCATCTCGACAAAGCGGTTTTCCCGGGCCGAGGGAAAGATGCGATAGCTCCAGTCTACCCGCTCCGGGCTAATGTAGCGGCGTAAGCGCTCGGACATTTCCGGCAGATCGCCTGATAGTTGATTGCTTTCGGTCGCCACTGGTTGCAAGGCTTTGCACGCGCAGACATCCTCGTCGGGAACCCAGAAAAACTCGAAGTGGCGGGTGGCCGCGATCCGTTCGTCCAGCCGAGCCATACAATCGGCAAAAGGCTCTGCCCAAGTGCGCTCGTGCAGGCGATAGGCGGGCGGGCAGCGCAAGGTCACTTGGGTGATGACGCCCAATGTGCCCAGGCTCACTTGTGCTGCTTTGAAGAGCGACCCGTTGCTCTGCGCATCCACGTCCAGGATTTCGCCCGATGCGGTGACCAGATGCAGACCCACCACCTGCGAACTTAGATTGCACAGAGTCGGCCCGGTGCCGTGGGTTCCTGTAGAAATGGCCCCGGCCACGCTCTGCCGGTCGATGTCGCCCATGTTTTCCAGGGCCAAGCCTGCTGCC
Source organism: Caldilineaceae bacterium (assembly GCA_024643705.1). GTDB lineage: Bacteria > Chloroflexota > Anaerolineae > Caldilineales > Caldilineaceae > JACQGT01. The sequence goes on from JAHEML010000190.1 coordinate 6,618, forward strand.
AGCAG
>JAHEML010000190.1:6632-7097 GCA_024643705.1 Caldilineaceae bacterium
GACTGTCGCCAGCCCACGGGCTGCATCGGTTGCGACCACACCCTGCAATTCATCCAGACTGATGAGCAAACCGTCGGTGGCGCAGAGGGGCTGAAACGAATGTCCGCTGCCGACCACGCGCACGGTTTGCCGGTTGGTCGCTGCCGTGCGCACCAGCCCCACCACATCCTCTTCACTGGTGGGGCTGGCAATCTGATGGGGTGTTGCGGAGATATTGCCCGCCCAGTTGCGCCATTGCATTTGTAGATTCTTCACCAATCAATCGCCGAGCCGTCGTCTGGGTGGTAGCGTTCTGGGTTGCGCCAGTCGTGGCCGATCTTGTCTGCCATGGCTTCCTCGTCCAGCTCGATGCCCAGACCGGGCGCGGTGGGCAGATCCACATAGCCATCCTTCACCACAAAGGGATTCTTTAGATAGCCTTCGCCCATACTCACCTGCTCCTGGCAGAGAAAGTTGGGAATCGTC